>NZ_CP060635.1:0-135000 GCF_014337215.1 Wansuia hejianensis
CCAGGCCGGCGAGGGCGGCGGCCAGTACGGCCAGGAACGGATTGGAGGTGGCGTAGGCGGTATGGAAGCCAAAGAGTGCCCCCGTCATCATCATGCCCTCAATTCCCAGGTTCAGATGCCCCACCCGCTCGCAGAGGATTCCCCCCAGGGTCGCGAACAGCAGGGGGGTACCCAGCTGGATGGATAGCTGAAGAAACATTGCAAGTGCATCCATGATTAAGCCACCTCCTTTTTCTCGTGGATGATTTTATACTGTGTAAAAAATTCGCTGCCGAGGATAAACAGAAGGATGATTCCCTGCATCACGTCGGCTGCCGCTGCGGGTATCTGCATGGATGTCTGCATGTAGGTGCCGCCCTGCAGGAGGATGGAGAAGAAGAACGACACAACCAGAATGCCGGCAGGCTTCATTTTCGCCATATAGGCGACAACAATTGCCGTAAAGCCGAGGCCTCCGGACATCTGGTCATTCATCGTGTGCTCCACACCGGCGGCCTGAATGACGCCGGCAAGTCCGCAGAGGCCGCCGCCGATCAGGGAGGCCAGAAGCAGGATCTTCTTCGTATTCATTCCGGCATAGCGGGCGGTTGCAGGGTTTTCACCGAGGACCGCAATCTCATAGCCCAGCTTCATGTGCTTCAGGAGAAGGAAGGTGGCGGCGGTCAGAAGCAGAGCGATGATCCATCCGGCATGGACGCCGAACACCTCCGGAAGCTGCAGGTTCTTCGGATATTCGGCAATTTTGGGGTAGCCGTAGGCTTTCGGGTCCTTCCAGCTGTTGTATTGCAGGAAGGAAACCAGCTTGACGGCGATATAGTTCAGCATCAGGGTAACCAGCGTTTCGCTGACGCCCCATTTGGATTTCAGCAGGGCCGCGATCAGGCACCAGGCTCCTCCGGCCAGGAATGCCGCGATAAACATCAGAGGGAACGCTATCGGAACCGGAAGCTCCTGCAGGTTTAAGGTAACCCAGGTGGCGGCTATAGCGCCCAGATAAAACTGTCCTTCAGCTCCGATATTGATAAACTGCATTTTGAAGCATACGGCAACACCCAGAGCCATGACCAGCAGGGGGACCATCTGGATGAGGGTCTGCCGGAGGCAATAAGCAGATGTGAGCGAGCCTTTAACCATTTCCGTATATACGGTGACGGGGCTGTAGCCGCACAGGCCGATAAAAGCTCCGGCAGCCACCAGCGCGATCACTACGGTGATCAGCCTCTGCAGAAGAGGGTTGGATACGTTATCTTTTTTTACTATTCGGAACATGGAACAGGCTCCTCCTTTCGTCCCATCATCATCAGGCCCAGCTGCTCCTTGGCGGCTGTTCTGGCGTCCACAATGCCCATCAGTTCTCCGGCGTGCAGCACGGCGATCCGGTCACAGAGCCCCAGCAGCACATCCAGGTCTTCCCCGATCAGGAGGATGGCCACCCCTTTTTTCTTCTGCTCATTCAGCTGGTCATAAATAAAATGTGAGGCACCGATATCCAGGCCGCGCACGGGATAAGCAGCAATGAGCAGCTCAGGATTCAGATCGATCTCACGGCCCAGGAGCACCTTCTGGATATTGCCGCCGGACAGGCGTTTGATAATTTGGTCAGGGCCCGGGGTGCTGACCTGGTAACGGCAGATCAGATCTTCTGCCGCTTGGCGGCTGCCCTTCAGATCCAGGAAGGGGCCTTTTCTGCGCTTGTAGGACCGGAGCGCCACGTTATCGGTGAGATCCATGCCCCCTACAAGTCCCATACCCAGGCGGTCTTCGGGTATGAAACCGATGTGGATGCCGCTGTTCAGGATCGTCCGGGGGTTCTGACCGGTCAATTCCCGTCCGTTCAGAAGAATGCTGCCTTTGGCGGGCTGCATGCCCGTGATGGCCTCGCAGAGTTCCTTCTGTCCGCTGCCTGAGATACCCGCAATACCGAGGATTTCATGAGAACGTATATCCAGGGAGATGCCGTTAAGCTTCTTTTGACGGCCTGGACCGAATACAGTCAGATCCCGGATGGTTACCACAGGGGTCTGAACACCGCCGGGTATCTGAGCACGCCTGATGTTCAGATCCATGGAACGGCCCACCATTAATTCAGCCAGACGTTCGGCCGTGCATTCTGAAGTAATCATGGAGGCGACGCTTTTGCCCTTCCGGAATACGGTCACCCGGTCACTGACGTCCATGACCTCCTGAAGCTTATGGGTAATCAACAGGACAGCACAGCCCTCGTCTCTCATGCTGCGCAGAATGCTGAACAGCACCCGGGTCTCCTGGGGGGTCAGGACAGCGGTTGGTTCATCCAGGATGAGAATGGTAGCGCCGCGGTACAGTGCCTTCACAATCTCCACAGTTTGTTTTTCACCAACGGCCATCTGGTAAATTTTCTTGCTGGGGTCCAGTTCCAGATGATAGCGGCTGCAGAGCTCTTTCAGTTTTTTCTGAATCTGTTTTGCGGGAAGAGATGGACCTCTTCCCGTACCGCCTGCAATATTCTCCCAGGCTGAAAACACGTCAACAAGTTTAAAATGCTGATGGATCATGCCTATGCCCAGCTGCAGGGCCTCCCTGGGGGAACGGATGCGGGTGGCTTTGCCGTCAAGATATATCTCTCCTCCGTCCGGCGCGTACAGCCCGGACAGAATATTCATCAGCGTACTCTTGCCGGAGCCGTTTTCGCCCAGGATCGCGTGGATTTCACCATTGCGGATCGTCAGATCGACCCCGTCATTCGCTTTTACGGAACCAAAGGATTTGGTGATGCCGCAAAGCTTTGCAGTCACTTTTTCTTCCATTTTCTTCACCTTTCGCAGAATAATCATTCATCCGGACTACTAGCAATGGCTTTTCCGCCCCAGGCAGGCGGAAAAGCCATTATCAGTCAATACTCTCTGTAACCGTTTGTCACATAGATCAGTTTACGCTTCCGATTACACCTTCTACGAACCAGTCGAGTGCCAGCAGTTCTTCATCAGACAGTGTTTTACCTTCAGCAACCTTTACGTTGCCCTCGTTGTCTTTGATTTCACCGGCCCATACGTCGAGAGAACCATCGATGATGGCCTTTTTCGCAGTATCAACGGCTTCCTCAGTGCCTTCCGCACAGTTCTCGGAGAGTGTGTCCAGAACAACAATGCCGTCGGCCATGCCCAGCCAGCGGTTCTCACCAGTCCAGGTGCCGTCCAGGATGGATGCGACATCCATCGTATAGTAGGCGGCCCAGTCTACCATCGGAGCAGTCAGATAAGCTTTGGGAATAGTTTCGTATCCCGGAGAAGAACAGCCAATTGCGAAGCAGTTGTTTTCCTGAGCCGTCATCTGCGGATTCAGCGTATCACAATAAGCAGAGATGATATCACAGCCGGAGTTAATTAGCTCAGTAGCCGCAGCCTTTTCTGTTGCAGGATCATACCATGAGCTGGTCCATTTGACGGATACAGTCACGTCCGGATTGACGCTGCGGGCGCCCAGAGTGAAGGAATTCACCTGGCGCACTACTTCAGGGATCGGGAAAGTGGTTACATATCCGATCTGGTTGGATTCTGTCTTCATAGCTGCGGCGATGCCGGCCAGGTACTGTGCCTCATAATATCTTCCGGCATATGTAGACATATTCGCCTTGTTAATGTATCCGGTCGCATGGTTGAAATACACTTCCGGATGTTTGTCTGCCACATTGGCGATATAGTCACCGTGTCCGAAGCTGATTGCATAGATTACGTTACAGCCCTGGGCAATCAGGTCTTCGGCTGCTTTTTCACATTCCTCAGTCTCCGGTACATTTTCGATATACATAGTCTGGATGCCTTCAGCCTCCAGAGCAAGACGGCCCAGATCATGAGAATAGGTATAGCCTTCTGTGCCGATAGAGCTTCCATAAATGAAACCGATCTTAATTGTGTCCTTGGTCAAAGACGGAAGGCCTGAAGCTGTGGAAGCAGTGCCGGAGCCTGCGGAAGACGCTCCTTCAGACTCTGATTTGCTTGCGGAAGCAGCAGATGAGCTAGTGGAAGCAGCAGATGCGGACTTGGAAGCGTCAGAGCTGCTGCCGGCGGAAGTGCCCGCGGAACTGCCGCAGGCAGCCAGTCCCAGGCATAGCCCGACGGCAAGGAATAGAGACAACGCTTTCTTTTTCATAAAATTCTCCTCCTGAATCATATATGATTGTAATATAATAAGCGCCGGTGTCATAAAATGTCGTAACCGGTGTTCCAGTGAAAATCATAACAACACCGCCTTGCGCTGTCAATATCCATTTACAAAAAATGTAATGAATATTTTTTAATTCTATCCAATGAACTGATATTATTTTTTTGAAATAGGCTTGACTCTTTTTTCCGTTACGAATATTATGGGATATATCATAAGAAGAAATTGAGGAGGATTCAGTCATGGATAACATCCTGATCCAGGTTGCCTTGGGCAAGAGGCCTGCGGATATGGTCATCCGGAATGGCAGGCTGATTAATGTGCTGACAGGAGAGATTTACGAAACAGAAATTGCAGTTGCTAATGGTAAGATTGCATCTATCGGGCCGCTGGCGGCGGGCACCTGTGGGCCGGATACCCAGGTGATCGATGCAAAGGGGCAATATCTGGCCCCTGGATTTATTGACGCTCACATACATATTGAAAGCAGTATGATGACTTATACCGAGTTTGCCAAAATGGTCGTTAAGCACGGGACGACAGCGGTGGCTACCGATCTGATGGAGGTGACAATCGTTTCCGGTGTGGAAGGAATGAAAGAGGTTCTGGCTGAATCAAAGAATACTCCGGTCAGGCTATTTTATCCGGTTCCGGCATTTATGGAGGATAATGGCCTTCAGACGACCGGAAGCACGCTTCATGCAGAGATGATTGATGAACTGGTCAGGCTGCCTGAGGCAGTGGGCCTGGCGGAGGTTCTGGCGCCTCCGATTCTTGCGGGAAGTCCGGCTTCCGCCCATATGCTGGAGCTGGCGAAGGAGAATCACAAGAGCGCGGAGGGACATGCTCCCTGCCTGCTGAATGAAGAACTGAATGCCTACGTGGGCGCAGGCGTGACCAGCGACCATGAGAGCACCAATAAAGAGGAAGCGCTTCAGAAAATGCGCTGCGGCCTTCATGTGCTGATGAGAGAAGGCTCTGCGTCAACGGATCTGCGCCCCTGTCTGAAGGCTATCACCGAAGAGCATATCAATCCCCGCTACTGTTCCATGGTCAGCGACGACATTGACGCGCTGCATATCAGCCGCAAGGGCCATCTGGACAATAAGGTCCGGATTGCCATCGAAGAAGGAGTGGATCCGGTGACAGCGATTCAGATGGTGACGATCAATCCGGCGGAGAATTTCCATGTGGACGACCGAGTAGGCAGTATAACGCCAGGAAAGGATGCGGATATCGTATTCTTGTCTTCATTGGAGGAATGCAAGGTAGAACGCGTGATTTCAGCAGGAGAGCTGGTTGTGGATGAAGGCGTGCTGATTAAGGAACTGCCTCATCCCCAGTACAGCGACAGACTGATGAATACCATTAAATTATCGAAGAAAATTACAGGTGACGATCTGGTGCTTCATGCGGATGCGGGCAGCGCTAAAGCAAAGGTCCATGTGATCGGGGCGTCGCCGGTCACTCTTCTGACAGAGGCTCTGGAGGCGGACCTGCCGGTGAAGGATGGCGTCGTCCAGTGTGATGTGAAGCAGGACATTTTACGTATCGCATGTGTAGAACGGTATGGGAAGAACGGGAGCATCGGCCGTTCCTTTATTAAGGGATTTAATTTGCGCGAAGGAGCCATTGCGATCAGTGTCGGTCACGATCATCACAATATTTCTGTTGTGGGAAGTGATCCTGAAGACATGGCAGCGGCTGTGAACCGCATCGCGGAGCTCCAGGGCGGCCTGGTGTTGGTAAAGGGCGGCCAGGTGCTGGCGGAGATTCCGCTGCCGATCTGCGGGCTGCTTTCCGATGAAGGCGGGGAGATCGTTGCAGACAGGCTGGAGGAGCTGATTGAGAAGCTGAGAGGCCTGGGCTGTACCGTGCCTTCACCGAACATCACACTTTCCTTCATCACATTGATATTTATACCCTGCTTTGGCATTACTGACCAGGGATTGTTTGATGTCAAAGAGTTCCGGATCATCGACCCGATAATTTCCCAGGAATAAAGGGCTAGGAGGCGTAGAAATGAAACAAACCTATTTAAAGAACGGTTACATAGTCACCATGGCTGAGGATGGTGAAACTGTATATGACGGAGGCGGCGTCCTCATAGAAGATGATAAGATCAAAGCGGTAGGCAAAATTGATCCGAAAATGGTGGCTCCTGACGCAGAAGTGATAGAACTGAATGGCAGGTATGTTCTGCCGGGTTTTGTGAACACACATGTGCACACTTCCCAGCAGATCAGCCGCGGCGTAGGTGACGATGTGGATTTCGTGACCTGGCTGCACAAGAGAATGTGGCCGTTTGAGAGCAATATGACAGAAGAAGATTCCTATATGTCGACACTGGCGACCTGCCTGGAGCTGATCCGTTCAGGCGTCACGTCCTTTGCCGAGCCGGGCGGCCAGTTTGTATCAGGAATGTGCCGCGCGACGGCGGAATCTGGGCTTCGCGGCAAGCTGGCCAAGTCTGTCATGGACTGCGGGGACGGCCTTCCGCCCATCTGGCAGCGCACTATGGAAGAAGAGCTGGAGCAGCAGGTGGCGGATCTGGAGAAATATCATAACACGGCAGACGGCCGCGTCCAGGTCTGGTTCGGGCTGAGGACTATTTTCAATAACACAGATGAGCTGTGCGTCCGCACGAAGGAACTGGCGGACAAGTATGGCGTCGGCATACATATGCATGTGGCGGAGGCAAAAGAAGAAAAAGCCTATACTTATGAACGCTGGGGAGAAGGCACTGTTAAGCATCTGGAGAAGCTGGGCGTGCTTGGCCCCAATCTTCTGGCCGTGCACACAGTCTGGCTCACGGACGAAGAAATCGGCCTGTTTAAAAAACACGATGTCAAGGTATCGCATAATCCTGCGTCAGCCATGCGCGTACTGGGCTTTGCCCGGATTCCGAAAATGCTGAAGGAAGGTATCTGCCTGTCTATAGGAACCGACGGAGCGTCTTCCTCCAATCACATGGATATGGTGGATGAGATGTGGCTCACTTCCCTGATCCATAAAGGCTGGAGACTGGACCCCACCGTAGTGCCCAGCCAGGACATCTTGCGCATGGCTACCCGCTGGGGCGCCCGTGCTGTGCTGGAAGGCAGCCTCTATGGAAGCCTGGAAGCGGGTAAAAAGGCAGACTTGATTGTAATTAATCCTCACGGCCCGTCTATGATGCCTGTCAATGACAAAATCGCGGCACTGGTAACAGCGATGCATTCCTCCAACATTGAAAGCACCATGTGTGACGGAAAGTGGCTGATGCGTGACCGCAAGATCCTGACACTGGATGAAGAAGCGATCCTGAAAGAGGGTGCGGAGAGAGCTGCGGCTATTTACAGACGCGCAGGTATTGAACTGCCTGACCGTTTCCCGGTGGTGAAAGTAGAGAACGATTGAGAAGGCGGGTGAATTCCAGGACGACCCGGACAAAAAACAGCGGAAGCCGAGGCAAGGCACCCCGGCTCCCGCTGTTTTTCTGTCGGTCCCGGGCGATCGCTTTCATCTTCCAATCCCTGAGAGCTAAAAGACTTGACTTTTTATTAGTTTTGTATAATACTTAACAGAGATATAGTTCATTTGTATTATCTTAATTTCTGGCATTTCTGCATTTATTCCAATATTTAGTTTATAGTTTTTCTGTGAAGGCCGGTAGGGCATTGCAGGTTTGACGGTGAATACCGGTAAGAGAGTAGGAAGGAGCATTTATGTTTTGCAGTGTGTTATCTGCCGCTATTTCTGGTGTGGAGGCGGTTCCCGTATGGGTAGAGGCTGATGTCAGCGACGGGATGCCTGTATTTTCCATGGTGGGCCATGTGACTGCTCAGGTGAAGGAGTCGGCGGACCGGGTGAGGACGGCGCTGCGGAATTTGAATATTTTTCTGCCGCCCAAGAGGATCACAATTAACCTGGCTCCAGGGGATCTGCGAAAGGAGGGCAGCCGTTTTGACCTGCCCATTGCGGCGGCAGTTCTGGAAGCTCTGGGAAGGATCCCGCAGGAAGCCCTGGAAGGCGTGATGGTTCTGGGAGAATTGCATCTGGACGGGCGTGTGGAGAAAGTGACAGGGGTCTTGCCGAGTGTGCTGAACGCAAGGCAGAGGGGCTGCAGAGCCTGTGTGATTCCGTCGGATAATCTCAGGGAAGGGAAAGCGGTGAGCGGCGTACAGGTATTCGGCATAAAGAACCTCCGGGAGCTGATTACCTATTGCAGGGGAGAGAAGGATGGAGGACAAAGTCCAGTGGCAGTGGAACAGATGGCAGGGAAAAGAGCAGAGGAGGGTATATTGGAAGCCAGAGCCGGGGGCGTGTGGGCGGACAAGAATATGAATAGGCGCATACCGGATTTTGATGAAATCAAGGGACAGGAAACGGTGAAGCGGGCGGCCATGATCGCGGCAGCCGGATTCCATAATCTTCTGCTGTCCGGCCCCCCGGGATCAGGAAAATCCATGGCAGCTCAGAGAATTCCGGGGATTCTTCCGGAGATGAGCCGGGACGAATGCCTGGAAGTCACCAAAATATACAGTGTGGCGGGGCTTTTGCCAGGTGACGTGCCGATCCTGACACAGCGTCCTTACCGGGCGCCTCATTACACAGTATCTCCCCAGGCTCTGTGCGGCGGCGGCCGGATTCCCGGGCCGGGGGAGGTGACGCTGGCTCACAGAGGGGTGCTGTTCTTGGATGAACTGCCTGAGATGGCGGGCCGGACTCTTGAATTGCTCCGCCAGCCCCTGGAAGAATACAGAATTGTCATTTCCCGCACAGGAGGGACCTATCATTTTCCTGCCAGATTTCTGCTGGTGGCTGCCATGAATAGCTGTCCCTGCGGTTGTTATCCGGATATTTCCCGATGCACCTGTACGCCGAGAGAGATTCTGGCCTACCGGCAGAGGGTCAGCCAGCCAATTCTGGACAGGATTGACCTGCGGGTTGAGGTTCCGGCTTCCAGCTATCAGGATTTGAGAAAAAATGACAGGGCTGACGGTACCTCTGAAGCCATACGCCGCAGGGTGTCAGCTGCCTGTGAGGCTCAGCGGGAGCGGTTCGGCCCGGAGGGGATTTTGTTTAACAGTGAGATACCGGCCGGAGACCTGGATAAATTTTGCCCCTTGACAGGCGAAGGAAGCCGTCTGATGGAAGCGGCGTTCAGGAGTCTGAAGCTGAGCGCCAGAGGATATCACAGAATATTGAGAGTAGCCAGGACGATTGCCGACTTAGAGGGGGCGGATACGGTCAGCGAAGCCCATGTCAGCGAAGCGGTCTGCTACAGGCAGCAGAACAGCAGTGTGCTGCCTGCAGAATATTCTTAAAGCCGGGGGTATAAAGCGATGGGAAGAGCTGTATATTATGATAGAAAGAACCCGGAATATCCGGAACGCCTCCGGAAGCTGGAAAGGATGCCCGGCGGCCTTTATGTGCTGGGGACTTTGCCTAAAGATAGCAGCAAAAGCGTGGCGGTTGTCGGAGCCCGCGCATGCAGCGCCTATGGCCGCCAGGAGGCAATTCGCTTCAGCCGGGCACTGGCAGCGCGGGGAGTGCAGATCATCAGCGGGCTGGCATATGGTATTGACGCCTGGGCACATCACGGAGCGCTGGAAGGGGGAGGAAAAACCTTTGCTGTATTGGGAAGCGGTGTGGATGTCTGTTATCCCCGGGCTAATTATCCTCTCTACAGAAGAATTCTTCAGGAAGGCGGCGGAATACTGTCTGAGTTTGAACCGGGAACCAGGCCGGAGCCCTGGCATTTTCCAATCCGCAACCGGATCATCAGCGGGCTGGCCGATCTGGTTCTGGTGATAGAAGCCAGAAGCAGGAGCGGTTCACTGATAACTGCAGATTACGCCTTGGAGCAGGGGAAAAGTGTATATGCCGTGCCCGGGCGCACCGGAGATGAACTCAGCGAGGGCTGTAATGAACTGATTTCACAGGGAGCCGGGATCGCCTGTTCGCCTGCCTCGCTATTGGAGGAGCTGGGGATTTTCGCAGGGGAGTCTGAGGAAAACGCGGGGACAGACGGGGATATTTCGGGAGGGCGCAAGGAGAACCTGCCGAAAAATTTACAAATAGTTTATAATCAGCTGGCGGGCGGCGAAAAAAGTCTGGAAGAATTAAGGCTCCACACTGGATTGCCGATGGGGATTTTGTCCAATGTTATATTGGAATTGCAGCTAAAGGGGTGGATTCGGGAGCTGTACCCTGGGCGTTACGCCAGACGCCGGTGATACTGAATAAATACCGTTTCATTCAGAGGAAACAATAATTGGAAACAGAAATGCGGAAGAAAAGGACTTGCAAGAATTTTTTTTTTGTTGTATATTTGACTAAATTTGGTTTAAATATAGAAGCAACGGGAATCAGGAGGCAATGAGGTGGCAAAGTATCTGGTAATCGTAGAATCACCGGCGAAAGTAAAAACTGTAAAGAAATTTCTGGGCGCTAATTATGAAGTGGCGGCTTCCAACGGCCACGTGCGGGATTTGCCGAAGAGTCAGCTGGGCATTGACGTAGAACATGATTTCGAGCCAAAATATATCACAATCAGGGGAAAGGGGGAGCTTCTGGCGGGCCTTCGGAAATCTGCGAAGAAAGCGGACAAGGTATATCTGGCGACTGACCCTGACCGGGAAGGGGAAGCGATCTCCTGGCACCTGTCCAAGGCGTTAAATCTGGATGACAAGAAGATGCGCCGGATCACATTTAATGAAATCACGAAGACAGCCGTCAAATCATCTCTAAAAGAAGCCAGGGATATTGACATGAACCTTGTGGATGAACAGCAGGCGCGCAGGTGCCTGGACCGGATGGTGGGCTATGAGATCAGCCCGCTGCTCTGGAAGAAGATCAAACGGGGCCTGAGCGCCGGCCGGGTGCAGTCAGTGGCCCTCCGGATTATCGGGGACAGAGAGGATGAGATCAACGCCTTTATCCCCCAGGAATATTGGTCTTTGGACGGTGAATTCAAGGTCCCAGGCGAGAAAAAGCCTCTGGTTGCACATTTTTACGGAAAAGAGAAAGAAAAAATCAATCTGACCTCCGAGGAGCAGCTAAACCAGATATTGACAGAACTCGAAGGAAAAGAATTTTCAGTTGCCGAGGTGAAAAAAGGAGAGCGCGTGAAGAAGGCGCCGCTGCCCTTTACGACCAGCACGCTCCAGCAGGAGGCGGCCAAGGTGCTGAATTTTTCCACCCAGAAGACGATGCGGCTGGCACAGCAGCTTTATGAAGGGATTGATCTTAAGAACAGCGGGACGGTGGGTCTGATTTCCTATCTGCGTACAGATTCAACCCGTATTTCAGAAGAGGCAGACAAGGCGGCGCGGGATTACATCCGTGAACAATATGGAGAAGAATACGCGGCAAAGGGGGATACGACCGAGAATAAGAACAAGAAGGCTCAGGATGCCCACGAGGCGATCCGCCCCACCGATGTGACGAGAACTCCGGTAATCATGAAGGAATCCCTGTCCCGTGACCAGTTCCGCCTGTATCAGCTGATCTGGAAACGGTTTGTGGCCAGCCGGATGGAGACTGCGCGTTATGAGACCATGTCCGTCCGGATTAGAGGCGGGGAATATTATTTCCATGTATCGGCGTCCAGAGTGAAGTTTGACGGTTTCCTGTCCGTCTATGTCCAGGAAGAGGATGAGAAAAAAGATAACCACACGCAATTGAAGGGAATTGAGAAGGATACGATCCTGACGCTGCAGGAATTTGATAAGGAGCAGCATTTTACACAGCCTCCGGCCCACTATACCGAGGCTTCCCTTGTTAAGACGCTGGAAGAGCTGGGCATCGGACGTCCCAGCACCTATGCGCCGACAATTACGACGATTATCAACCGGCGGTATGTGGCAAAAGAAAATAAAAACCTGTATATGACAGAGCTGGGAGAGATTGTCAATAACATGATGAAGCAGGCGTTTCCCAGCATTGTGGACGTGAATTTTACAGCAAATATGGAAGGCCTGCTCGACTGTGTGGGAGACGGGAAGGTTGCCTGGAAAACGGTTGTTCGGAATTTCTGGCCGGATTTGGCGGAATCTGTCTCACAGGCTGAAAAAGAGCTGGAAGAAGTCAAAATCGAGGATGAGGTAACAGATGTGATCTGCGACGTCTGCGGCCGGAATATGGTGGTAAAATATGGGCCCCATGGCAAATTCCTGGCTTGTCCGGGCTTTCCCGACTGTCGGAACACAAAGCCATATCTGGAAAAGATCGGCGTCAAATGCCCGAAATGCGGCGGAGAGGTCATCCTGAAGAAAACCAAGAAAGGCCGCCGGTATTATGGCTGCGAACATAATCCGGAGTGCGATTTCATGACCTGGCAGAGACCCTCTTCAGAAAAATGTCCGAAATGCGGCGGCTACATGTTGGAAAAGGGCAGCCGGCTGGTATGCGGCGACGAAAAATGTGGATATGTTGCAGCAAAGAGACAATAAATATTTGCTTCTGTCAGACAGGAGTTCCCATTGGATATTTATGTTCCGGCCAGTCAATCGGCCGGCATGGATATCCAATTTTGTTTAAATGTACGAAGTTCTGCTAAATTTTAAGCATATTTTAGGTAAAATCGACCGACAGGTTACAAATGCCAAAAATTAATTCGTAAATTGTCTGAAAATATCTTGATATTTTGAAAAGTACATGATAAACTAATTTTAAATAAGTAATAGGGAGAAAAAAATGAAAGGAGAATAAAATGAGCGTACAATTATTAGACAAGACCAGAAAGATCAATAAGCTTTTGCATAACAACAATTCTACCAAGGTCGTATTTAATGACATATGCAAAGTTATGATGGAGTGTCTGGAATCAAATATCCTCGTGATCAGTAAGAAAGGTAAGGTGCTGGGAGTGGCAAGCTGCCCCGGCGTAGAGGAGATTAAAGAGCTGATCGCGGACACTGTGGGAGGCCATGTAGATGCCCTTTTGAATGATCGTTTCTTAAGCGTTTTGTCTACCAAAGAAAATGTCAACCTGCAGACTCTGGGCTTTGAGGGTGAAAACACTGAGAAATACACAGCCATCATTAACCCGATTGAAATTGCAGGCGAGCGTCTGGGCACGGTATTCATGTACAGGTTTGAACCTCAGTATGATATCGACGATATTATTGTCAGTGAATATGGAACAACGGTCGTCGGCCTGGAAATGATGCGTTCGGTGAACGAGGAAAATGTGGAGGAGAACAGGAAGATCCAGGTGGTGAAATCTGCTTTCAGCACGCTGTCCTTCTCGGAGCTGGAAGCGATCATCCATATATTTGATGAGCTGGACGGCGAAGAGGGAATACTCGTGGCCAGCAAGATCGCAGACCGGGTGGGAATCACCCGTTCCGTAATCGTAAACGCCCTTCGCAAATTTGAGAGCGCCGGCGTCATCGAGTCCCGCTCCAGCGGCATGAAGGGAACTTACATCAAAGTCCTGAATGATTATATCTTTGATGAATTAAAAGACATCAAAGGAAAGAGAAACTCCAAAACAGAAGAAAATCAATAAAACCGGACTGAGAAGTCCGTTAGTCTGTCAATGATTTCAGAGGAATATAGTGTAAACAGAATGCCGCCGGCTTCCGAAAACGGGAACCGGCGGCATTTGACAGCTATTTTGGTTTCAGGAAATCCTACTTTATAAAGAAAATGTAAAATGTGAAAAAATGCAAAAAGTAAGAAAAAACGAGATACATAGAGAAAAAGATGGTTATAATTAAAAAATAAGAGATAATACAATGATTCATAAAGTTGCTAAAATCAACCGAATTCACTAATATAAGAACCATCAAGTAGCACTCAAGTTTGATGAGTGCTAATAAAAAGAAAAAGGAACATAAATTTTCTTAAAAGGAGGCTATATAAATGAAATTAGTACCGTTAGGCGACAGAGTCGTATTAAAACAGCTGGAAGCAGAAGAGAAGACAAAATCTGGAATCATCCTTACTTCCCAGGCACAGGAGAAACCGCAGGAAGCAGAAGTCATCGCAGTGGGACCTGGAACTGAAGAAGTGAAGATGGAAGTGAAGAACGGGGATAAGGTAATCTATTCCAAATATGCCGGAACAGAAGTGAAGCTGGACGGTGAAGAATACATTGTTGTTAAACAGTCAGATATCCTGGCAATTGTAGAGTAACTCACTGGCGAAGTATATTACCGATAGTAAGAATAAGAGAATTTAGGAGGCTGATATCATGGCAAAAGAAATTAAATACGGAGCAGAAGCGAGAGCTGCTCTTGAAGCAGGTGTGAATAAACTGTCCAATACAGTTCGCGTGACCCTGGGACCGAAGGGAAGAAATGTTGTTCTCGATAAACAGTACGGATCTCCGTTAATCACCAACGACGGTGTTACCATCGCAAAAGAAATCGAACTGGAAGATGGATTTGAAAATATGGGAGCGCAGCTGATCCGCGAAGTTGCTTCCAAAACCAACGATGTGGCCGGAGACGGTACGACTACCGCAACTGTGCTGGCACAGGCTATGATCCATGAGGGAATGAAGAACCTGGCAGCAGGCGCGAATCCCATCGTCCTGAGAAAAGGTATGAAGAAAGCTACTGATAAAGCAGTAGAGATCATCGCTAAGATGAGCAAGAAGGTTGACGGAAAAGAGCAGATTGCCAGAGTTGCAGCTGTATCTTCCGGAGATGATGAAGTCGGTACCCTGGTAGCAGACGCCATGGAAAAAGTATCCAAAGACGGAGTTATCACGATTGAAGAGTCCAAAACCATGCTGACTGAGCTGGATCTGGTTGAAGGTATGCAGTTTGACCGTGGATATGTATCCGCGTACATGGCCACCGATATGGAGAAAATGGAAGCTACCCTGGATAGCCCCTACATCCTGATTACTGACAAGAAGATCAGCAACATTCAGGAGATTCTGCCGCTGTTGGAGCAGATCGTACAGTCCGGAGCAAGCCTGCTGATCATCGCTGAAGATGTAGAAGGCGAAGCGCTGTCCACCCTGATCGTGAACAAGCTGCGTGGAACTTTCAAGGTAGTGGCTGTAAAAGCACCGGGATACGGCGACAGGAGAAAAGAGATGCTGCAGGATATCGCGATCCTGACAGGCGGTAAGGTGATTTCTGAGGAGCTTGGCTATGAATTGAAGGAAGCCACCATGGATATGCTGGGCCGTGCAAAATCTGTTAAGGTTCAGAAAGAAAACACTGTCATTGTTGACGGTTTTGGCGAAAAGGCTGATATTCAGAGCAGAATCGGCCAGATCAAAGCTCAGATCGGGGAGACCACCTCTGACTTTGACAGAGAGAAGCTGCAGGAAAGACTTGCTAAGCTGTCTGGCGGCGTAGCTGTTATCCGTGTGGGTGCCGCAACTGAGACTGAGATGAAGGAAGCGAAGCTGCGCATGGAGGACGCTTTGAACGCGACCCGTGCGGCGGTAGAGGAAGGAATCATCGCCGGAGGCGGTTCCGCATATGTTCATGCTACCAAAGAGCTGGCTGAATTTGTAGACAGCCTGGAAGGTGATGAGAAGACAGGTGCCAAGATCGTTATGAAAGCCCTGGAATCCCCGCTGGCTACCATCGCAGAGAATGCAGGCCTGGAAGGCTCAGTGATCATCAATAAAGTAAAAGAATCCAAGATCGGTGTTGGATTTGATGCATACAAAGAGGAATATGTGGACATGGTAAAAGCAGGAATTCTGGATCCGGCAAAGGTTACCAGAAGCGCACTGCAGAATGCTACCAGTGTAGCATCCACCCTGCTGACCACTGAATCCGTGGTATCTATCATCAAAGAGCCCCAGCCCCCGATGCCGGCCGGCGGAGCACCGGGAATGATGTAATAAAAAAGAAATAAATTTTCCATTTTGCAGGAGCCATTGCGTAGACGATGGCTCCTGTTTGTGTTAATATAATTTAAAAGCGCATAATATATTTGCTAATCAGGAGGAGCTACTGTATGAGTGATGTATATACAGAAATTCTGGTGCCGAAGAAAGTGACGGCGCCGGATATTTTTGTAAAGGTGATTTTAATTTTACTGACGGGAGCCTCTATAGCGGCCGGCGTGATTGTGCGGCCGGCGTTTCTGATCGCGGCGGCAGTCTTCCTGCTTCTTGATATTCTGCTGATTCCGCGGCTGAGTGTAGAGTACGAGTACCTTTATATCAATGGAGAACTGGATGTTGATAAGATTTTTTCCAAGAGCAGGCGGAAGCGGGCGGCTGTCTATACGATGGAACAATTGGAGTTGATGGCTCCGGCGGGCTCCGGCCATCTGGAGGAGTATGAGCGCAGACAGGGAATCCGGACGGTTAATTTTACTTCCCGGAATCCGGGCGCTCCGGTTTATGTTATGATGATCGTGCGGGACCGGCAGATGGAACGGGTGCTGCTGGAGCCTGACGAGAAGATGCTGAAGGATCTGAAAATGAAATTTCCCAGAAAAGTATTTTCAGATTGACATTCCATTTCATTTTTGCTACACTCAAGTACAAAATATGGAACAGTTCAGCCCGGCGGTTTCAGTGTCAAAAAGCCTGAGGCGGATTGCTGAATTGTTGCCAGAATATCACAAAAGGGAGGAAAGAAAATGGGTACAATTATTGGTGATGGAATTACTTTTGATGATGTCCTGCTGGTTCCGCAGTACTCCGAAGTAACACCCAATATGGTAGATCTGACTACGTCTCTGACGAAGAAAATCAAGCTCAATATCCCCATGATGAGTGCAGGAATGGATACTGTCACCGAGCACCGGATGGCGATTGCAATGGCCAGGCAGGGGGGTATTGGAATTATTCACAAGAACATGTCTGTAGAACAGCAGGCGGAGGAAGTGGATAAGGTAAAGCGGTCAGAGAACGGTGTGATCACCGATCCATTTTATCTGTCTCCTGAGAATACATTGGAAGATGCCAACAACCTGATGGCGAAATACCGCATTTCCGGCGTGCCCGTCACAGAAGGCAAGAGACTGGTGGGCATTATTACCAACCGGGATCTGATGTTTGAAGAGGATTTTTCCAAGAAAATCAAGGAGTCTATGACCTCCGAAGGATTAGTGACTGCCCGCGAGGGGGTGACTCTGGAGGAAGCCAAGAAGATACTCGCGAAGGCCAGGAAGGAAAAGCTGCCCATCGTGGATGAGAATTTCAATCTGAAGGGCCTGATTACCATCAAGGATATTGAGAAGCAGATCAAATATCCGCTGTCAGCCAAGGACTCTCAGGGGCGCCTGCTGTGCGGGGCTGCGGTGGGGATTACTTCCAATGTTCTGGAGCGTGTGTCGGCGCTGGTGGATGCCCATGTGGATGTGATCGTCATTGATTCAGCCCATGGCCATTCCTCCAATATTTTTAATACGCTTCGCACGATTAAGGGAGAATTTCCGGATCTGCAGGTGGTTGCGGGCAACGTGGCCACAGCGGAGGCAACCAGAGATCTGATCGCGGCCGGGGCAGATGCGGTGAAGGTGGGAATCGGCCCCGGTTCTATCTGTACCACCCGCGTGGTTGCCGGAATCGGCGTGCCGCAGATTACCGCTGTCATGAACTGCTATGAAGAGGCCAGGAAGACAGGCACTCCAATTATAGCCGACGGCGGAATCAAATACTCCGGCGATATCACGAAGGCCATTGCAGCCGGAGCCAACGTCTGCATGATGGGAAGTATCTTCGCAGGCTGCGACGAGAGCCCGGGAACCTTTGAATTATTCCAGGGCAGGAAATATAAAGTATACCGTGGAATGGGTTCAATTGCCGCCATGGAGAACGGAAGCAAGGACCGCTACTTCCAGTCCGACGCCAAGAAACTGGTGCCGGAAGGCGTAGAAGGGCGTGTCGCTTATAAGGGGATGCTTGAGGATGCCGTCTTCCAGCTGATCGGCGGTCTGCGTTCAGGCATGGGCTACTGCGGGGCTAAGGATATCGAGACGTTAAAGACGACGGCAAAATTTGTGAAGATTTCAGCGGCTTCTCTGAAAGAATCACACCCGCATGACATTCATATTACAAAAGAAGCGCCAAATTACAGTGTAGACGATAAATAAAGGGGGAAGGGCCAGGGCAGATTTCTGACGGGAATCAGTCCGGCCCTTTTAGGCTTATGGGAGAACAAAATCAATATAGAAGAACAGAAAGCCGCGCCGAGAGAATCAGGCGCGTGAAGAGAAACCGGCGCATTCTGCTGCTCGTGGTCATTGGAATTATTGCGGCGATTGTTGCGGCGATCGTGCTGGGAAGAGGAAGAGGCAGGATGAGCAGCGCGGGAAGGCCAGGCGATCTGGTTAACCTGGGGGAAGGCTGCCCGCCGCTGGATGTACAGCTTCTGACGCCGAATGAATATTCAAGGCCGCAGACGCCGCTGGAACAGGTGGATGGGATCGTAGTGCATTATACTGCAAATCCGGGCAGCTCAGCACAGGCGAACAGGAATTATTTTGAAGGCTTAAAGGATGGGACAGACGGGGTTTCTGCCAGCAGTCATTTCATCATCGGGCTCGGCGGAGAGATCATCCAGTGCATACCGACTGCGGAGGTTTCCTATGCGTCTAATGACAGGAACTTTGACACCATATCCATAGAATGCTGTCATCCGGATGAAAGCGGCCAGTTTACGGATGATACATATCAGTCATTAGTGGAATTAACTGCCTGGCTGTGTAATCGCTTTCAGCTTTCCTCAGAAGATGTGATCCGTCATTATGACGTGACCGGGAAAGAATGCCCTAAGTATTTTGTAGATCATGAGGACGCCTGGGAGCAGTTCAGGAACGATGTGCAGAAGCAGATTGATAAACTGTGAGGTTCCGGCTAATGGAATACAAGGCGACAGGGAGGATGATAAAATGAAAGAATTGCAGCGGCGGGAGATGCTGGAGGAGGCATTGGACCGTTTCGCAGAAGGCTGGATTGCTCCGGATAATATTCCGGGCATGGCCGTCCGGATTAAACACAGGGGGAATACTCTGTATGACAAATGCTTTGGTTTTATGGATTATGGACAGACAAAGCCCATGGAGAGGGACACGATCTGCCGGATTTATTCCATGACAAAACCGGTCACAGCCGTAGCTGTCCATATCCTGATTGAGAGGGGGCTTTTGGAATATCACGCTCCGCTCAAAGAGTATCTTCCTGAATTTTCCCACATGATGGTACAGACCCGCGAAGGACTGGTGCCGGCCAGAAGGGATATAGAGCTGTTGGATCTGCTCCGGATGACATCGGGTATTGTATATCCGGACAATTATATGGACGCGGCCACACTGGTGATGAATCAGTCGTTTGAGAGGATTCATGAACGTCTGCGCTCCGGAGAAGTGATCTCCACCCGGGACATGGTGAGGGAAATTGCGAAGAATCCTCTGGCCTTCCATCCAGGGGAGGGCTGGCGCTATGGCTTCAGTGCAGATGTGATGGGAGCGGTGATCGAGGTGGTTACCGGCATGAGCCTGGGTGAATTTTACCGCAGGGAAATTTTCGGGCCGCTGGAGATGTGGGATACTGACTTCCGGGTGCCGGAAGGAAAGCTGCACCGTCTGGCGGATCTCTATGAATGTACCGTCCGGGGAGACAGGCGGCAGACAACTCCGGCTGACTGTTTCGTCCTGGGGATGAGCGATGATACAGCCTGCCCCGGCTTTGAGGCGGGCGGCGCAGGCCTGTATTCTACGCTGGAGGATTACAGTCATTTTGTAGATATGCTGGTACAGGGCGGCATATATAAAGAGGAACGAATTCTGGGCAGGAAAACCATTGAGCTGATGACTACTAATCAGTTGACAGAGCAGCAGAAACGAACGATCACCGATCAGTTTGTCACTGGCAACGGTTATGCCAGCTTCCAGCGTGTGTTTGAGGACCGGGCGGTGTACGGTGGCAGCGGAACGCCGGGAGAATTTGGCTGGTCAGGCTGGACGGGGCCTTATGAGGCGGTGGACCAGGAAGAAGAATTCTCAATTGTGATGCTGATGCAGGTGAGGGATTATGATGTGATCAGTCTTTACAGAAGAATCCGTAATATCGCGTATGCAATGATCTGAGTGAAAGAATATCTCGTTCTCAAGATCAGGGCTGATATAAGCAGGCAGGAGGAGAGAAAGATATGGAAAGGCTGGACCGGCTTTTGGAAGAGATGGTCATCTACAATGCAGGAGATCCGAAACGGATACAGCATCTGGTCAAGGTGCATGAGTTTGCGCGGCTGATCGGAAGAATGGAAGGCTTGGATGAGAGGACGCTCCGGATTCTGGAGGCTGCTGCTTATGTACACGATATCGGAATCCGGAACGCGGAACGGAAATATGGTAAATGCGGCGGGAAGCTTCAGGAGCAGGAGGGACCGCCGGAAGCAGAACAATTGCTGAGAAGGCTGGGTTTTCCGGAAGGAGAGAACGCCAGGATCTGCTATCTCGTGGGCCATCATCACACGTATCAGGATATAGAAGGTATGGATTATCAAATACTGGTGGAGGCGGATTTTCTGGTGAACTTCTTTGAGGATCATTCAGAGAGGAAAGCGGTGGAAACGGCTGTTTCCATGATTTTTCGTACAAGCGCCGGCAGGAGAGTCTGCCAGAAAATGTTCTTGGAGGAGCCAGATGAGTGAGGGGAAATTTCAAATTGGATTGATTCAGATGGATTCTGGGGATCAATGGGAGGGAAACCGGAAGGCCGCGGCGAGATATATCAGTCAGGCTGCTGAGGCCGGTGCCTCGCTGGTGATATTTCCAGAAACTGTAGATTATATCGGAACGGATTTCCGGGGCAGTGCGGCGGAAGTGCCGGGGCCGGTGACGGATTTTTTTCGGGAACAGGCAGTGAAATATGGGCTGTACCTCCATTGCGGAAGTATTACCGAGAGAGTCCCGGGGAGCCTTCCGAAGAATACCTCCCTGGTATTCGGGCCGGATGGGACGATTCTGGGGCGGTACAGCAAGCTGCATCTGTTTGATGTGGAACTGGAGGAAGGCCCCAGCTACCGTGAATCCGACGATGTGACAGGGGGGGAGGATATCTGCCTGGTGAAGACACCGCTGTGCACCATGGGTCTGTCGGTCTGCTACGATATGCGTTTTCCGGAGCTGTACCGCCTGATGGCAGGACACGGGGCACAGCTTTTGGTTAACTGTGCTAATTTTACTGCCAATACGGGGAAGGATCACTGGGAACCGCTGCTTCGTGCACGGGCCATTGAAAATACCTGCTATGTGGCGGCGGTGGGCCAATGCGGAAGAAAGCCAAAATTCCAGGCCTGGGGGCATACGATGCTGGTCAGCCCCTGGGGGGAAGTCATTGCCGCACTGGAGAATGAGCCGGGAGTTTTGACCGGGGAGATTGACCTGGGCAAGCTGGAGCAGGTGCGCAGACAGATTCCGTCCCTGAAGAATGTGAGAGAAGATGTCTACCGGCTGGAAAGCAGGAGAATGAAGGTATATCCGGAAGTTATGTAATACATTCCCCGGCGGGCAAAAATGCGCAGAGGACTGGCCGGCTGTTGAAATCCGGTATTCCTCTGCGCAGTTGGTTTTGAGCCAGGAGAAATTTATAGTTCTGAGTATCCAAAGCTGTTGACCAGTGCGTCCAGCGGCACTTTGTTTTTACAAAGGGGACATTCCCCATGGCGGTAGGAGACATAGTCAGGAATATCCTCAGGGTGGAAGGCAGAAGTAATTTCCACTCCGTCAATCTCAGTAATGGCGCTGAATATGGCGGTAACGCCGCTGATTATGCCCTGGTAATAGCGGATGCATTCCAGTCCGGCCTGAAGTGTATGGCCCGTATCGACAGAACCCAGCAAGACGAGGATATGTTTCCGGCGGATCGCAATCTGAAGATTGTCCCGGAAGATGATCTGTCCCGAAGAGCTGTATTCCGGAGACACCACGTAGATCGTGCGGTGGGCGTTGTAGGAGAGTATCCCGGATTTTGTAAGTTCTTCAGCCAGATAAGTCCCGATTACTTCCGTACCGTCCAGACAGACGATCGTATCCACCGGAGTCGTGATTTCATACCGGGTAGACAAGACAGAAGCAACGCCGTGAGCTTCGCTGCAGCGGGTTTTCATGGTGGTAATATCCATGTAATTCGTGATATGCGACTGTGAAGTGGCAAAATGTCCGGGTATTACCTTCAGCTGTACTCTGGGATCCAGCTGGGCTTTGATTTTGATTACTTCCTTGTTCATAACTCCCTCTCCTTTCATCCGCGCTGTAGACGGATTAGCAGTAATATTTGACAGATGTTGTGCAAATATCGCTGCAAATACATGATATAGTAAGAATATTATACCATAATATCCCGGACAACACAATTGGTCTGTAATCTGAGACAAAACGGAAGTTGACTGTCTGGGTATTTGTAGTACAATATCAGTAGCGTATTTATGAGTAAAGTTGATTCAGGAGGGAACAGGATGCAGAATTTTATACAGTATACGCCGACAGAGGTGGTTTTTGGCAAAGGTACGGAGGCCCTGACGGGGGCAGAGGCTGTGAAATGGGGAGGCCGACGGGTGCTGATTGTCTTTGGCGGCGGGAGCGTTGTCCGCAGCGGGTTGCTGAAGCGTGTGGAAGACTCATTGGAGCAGGCTGGGGTTGCCTACGAAGAATTTGGAGGCGTGAAGCCGAACCCAAGGCTGTCCCATGCGGAGGAAGGAGTGAAACGGGCTGTTGAATTTGGAGCGGACATGATCCTGGCAGTCGGAGGGGGAAGCTCCATTGATACGGCAAAGGGTATCGCGCATGGAGCGGCGAATCCTGGGGTAAAGCTCTGGGATATCTGGACGAAAAAGGTGCCGCTTGAACGGTCACTGCCCATTGGTGCGGTGCTGACAATTGCGGCGGCAGGAAGTGAGATGAGTGATTCCGCCGTTTTAACCAATGAGGAGACCGGCAAAAAGGCAGGAATTAATACGGATTTCAACCGGGTAAAGTTTGCTGTGATGAATCCGGAGCTGACTTATACTCTGCCGGAATATCAGTTAGCCTGTGGTGTGACAGATATCATGATGCATACGATGGAACGCTATTTTATACCGGGTATCAAGTGCCAGCTGACTGATGAAATAGCAGAGGGGCTGCTGCGGACCGTGATTGAGAATGGCCGGATCGTGCTGAAGAATAAACAGGACTATGACGCCCAGGCTGAGATCATGTGGTGCTCCAGTTTATCTCACAATAATCTGACAGAGGCGGGCAGGGGAAAGGATTTTTCCGTGCATAAGCTGGGCCATGCGCTGAGCGCGAAATACGATGTGGCCCATGGGGCCAGCCTTGCGGCGGTCTGGGGCTCCTGGGCGAAGTATGTATACGGGGGAGCGCTGGAACGGTTCGCGAAGTTCGGGCGGAAGGTCTGGGGAGTGCAGGCGGAGGACGATCAGACGGCTGCACTTGAAGGGATTGAGGCAACCGTGGAGTATTTCCATGCCATTGGGATGCCTGTAAGCCTTAAGGAGCTGGGAGTTGCGCCGTCTCCTGCGGAGTTAAAGGCACTCGCTCTGGATGCTACCATGAATGACAGTGTGAAGCTGACGAGAATCAGGCCGCTGGGTGCAAAAGAGATCCTGGAGATATTTGAGATGGCGCTTGGTTAAAGCCTGTAAAAGACGTCCCTCCTGCGGGCATCGGGACGGAAAAGGAATGTGTGAGACAGCTGCAGGGGTGTCCGCCTGTCCTGCGTGGGGTAACACGTAGAACACGGTGGATGCCCCTGCAGTTTCTTGTCCGGGGAGATTCTCAGCGCTGCTGTTTCACAAGGCTGACGATGTTTTGCAGAGGTTCGTTCAGATGCTTTTGCTTTTTAAATACAAAATGTGTGTGATTGACCAGGGGCAGGCCTGGGAGGTGCAGCTCGGCCAATGAGTGGTTTTCTACTTTTTTCCGGATCATATTGACGGGAAGAAAAGCAACGCCAAAATCCTGCAGCGCGGCCTGAAGCAGTGCATTGGAATTGGTGGAAGTCCAGTCGGGAACGGCGCACAGGCCCTGCAGCAGAAAAAAGCTGTCTACGGTGTCCCGGATGGCGCTTCCCTTTTCACGCATCAGCAGAGGGAGATTGATAAGTTCATTCAGAGAACTCACTGGGTGGCTGAGAGCAAAGGAGGGGGAACAGACTGCGTGTATAGTATAGGAAGAAAATGGTATTCCCTCCGCCCATTCGGCGGATACAACGCCTTCGATGAATGCGGCGTCCAGATCATTGCTGTTCAGCTTTTCCATAACTGTGGCCGCACTGGCTATTACCACTTCGATTCTGACGGCAGGGAATTTCTCCTTTTGCAGCCGCAGGAGCTGAGGGAGGCGGTCGTTAGCAATGGTGATGCAGGAACCGATGCGCAGCGCAGACTGGCTGTCCAATCGGTTAAGATCCTGCTCTACTTCCCTGTAAAGTTCCAGCAGGGCTTCGCTTTTATCCAGCAGAAGCCTGCCGGTGGGCGTTAGTACCACCTGCTTTGGATAGCGCTCAAATAAGAGCGTGCCTGCTTCCCGCTCCAGCTCTGATATGGCTTTAGATACGGCAGGCTGTGTCATATACAGGGCTGCGGCTGCTTTTGTAAAACTTTTCATTTGGGCTGCGGTCTGAAAAATGTGAAGCTTTCGTATGTCCATGAGTGATTCTCCATAACTGTATGGTTATCTGTTCTATGAAATAATATAATTTTATTTATCTTTCGTCAAGTGGTAGAATAGCGGGAGAGGTGGAAAATATGAAAAGTAAAAAGGACCTGGCCTGGATGTTCTGTATCAATTTATTCATCAGCGCGTTTACCTTTGGAGGCGGATACGTTGTCATCCCGATGATACGGAAATATTATGTGGAAAAGAAAAGATACTTTGACGAAGAGGAGCTGATGAAGATTGCGGCAATTGCTCAGTCTTCTCCGGGCGCGATCGCGGTTAATATGAGTGCGCTGTCCGGCTACAGAGTGGCCGGAAGAGCTGGACTGGCGGTTGGCTGCGTGGCCGCGGTCCTGCCTCCGCTGATCATTCTGGCCGCCGTGTCGGCGGTCTACGCGTTAATTCGCGACAATGCGGTCGTAAACGCGGTGCTGAAGGGAATGGAAGCGGGAGTCGCAGCTTTAATTGTGGAAGTGATTTATGATATGTACGTTATGGTCTTCAGAGAAAAGCAGTGGTTTTTTTCACTGATGGCGCCTGCTGTTTTCGTGCTGAATTACGTATTTAAAATCAATGTGGCGCTTTTAATTGCCGGAAGCGTGTTCATATGCATTTTAAAGGCGGGACTGGCGCGCAGGAAGGAAAGGAGGACGTCATGAAGCTTCTCTGGGAGATGTTTTTTACATTTTTTAAGATCGGGCTGTTTAGCATCGGCGGCGGCTATGCAATTATTCCTATGATTCATGAGCAGGTGGTCCTCACCTATCACTGGCTGAGTGCCCAGGAATTCACCGACATCATTACTATTTCCCAGATGACTCCGGGACCGCTGGCGATCAATACTTCAACGTTTGTGGGGATGAGAGTGGGTGGAATTGCTGGAGCGCTTTGTGCGACTGCCGGGTGTATCTGCATGGGTGTGGTAATTTCCTGCGGGCTTTACCGTATGTTCTCCAGATTTTCAGGGTCTGCATATTTTGCTGAGATACTGAAGGGGCTGAAGGCCAGCTCTCTTGGTCTGATCGCTTCCGCGGCTGTGATTATACTCTGTCTTGCGTTTTTTGGCGGGGCAGCTGCCAGCACCGGCAGCCTGGAACTGCGGGCGGTGCTTATTTTTCTGGTTACGCTGGTTATCTCCAGGAAGTTCAAACTCAATCCGGTGCTGCTGATGATTCTGGCAGGGGTTTTGGGGGCTGTACTGTACTAAAAAAGGGTTTGGATGGCGTTTTTTGGATTATATGAGAAGGTTTTACGGGCAGCCCGTCTGCCCGTTTTTGATGTTTCCGGGAAGTTGATTTTGTCAACTAAAGTCAACTGCAAATCGATTGAAGTTGGTGGATAGCGGGCATATAATCTTTACAGAGGTGATGAATATGAAAGAGATTAATATCGCGGGCGCCATTACCAGGAAGAGAAAAGAAAAAGGGATCACACAGGAAGAGCTGGCGTGCTATATAGGCGTTTCTAAAGCATCTGTGTCAAAATGGGAAACAGGACAAAGCTATCCTGATATCGTATTTTTGCCGCAGCTGGCGTCTTATTTTAATATCAGCCTGGATGAGCTGATGGGTTATCAGCCCCAGATGACAGATGAAGAGATTAAGGAGCTCTATTACCGACTGGCGGAAAAGTTTTCCAGGAAGCCTTTTGAAGAAGTGATGGAGGAGTGCCGGGAGGTCACCAAAAAGTATTTCGCATGTCTGCCGCTGCTGCTCCAGATTGCTGTGCTGTATATCAACCATTTTGGGCTGGCCCGGGAGAAAGAAAGGCAAAAAGAAGTTCTGGAGGAAGCAAAATCACTTTGCAGAAGGATTAAGGAAGAGAGCCAGGAGATCGGGATGTGCAGGCAGGCCAATACTATGGAGGCCATGGCCGAAGTGGCCCTGGGCAATCCCCAGGCTGCTGCAGAGCTTTTAGAGGATGTAAATGATCCGATGATGGGTGAAGAAGTTATTCTGGCGAATGCCTGTTACCTGACGGGAGATGTGGAAAAAGCAAAGGAAACGATACAGGTGGGACTGTTCCGTCATGTGCTGGGCTTTGTCAGTGATGTTCCCCAATGTCTGATGCTCTATGTGGAAGAGAAGGAGAGGTTTGAAGAAATTCTCAGGCGTGCCCTGGCTGTGTGCAGCCTTTTCCATATGGAGCAGCTCCATCCCTCCATGCTGAGCGGGATTTACATGACCGGGGCCAATGGGTATGCCAGCCAGGGGGAATACGAAAAGGCATTGGAACTGCTCAGGAAATTTGCAGATTTGTTTGCAGGAATGAATCTGCTGCTTATTTCGGAAGGAGATTCTTTTTTTGACAAAATCAGCGGCTGGCTGGGGCAGTTGAAGCTGGGGCTGAAGCCGCCCAGGGACGAGAAGACAATCCGGCAGAGTATGTTGGACGTTGTTGAGCATCATCCGGTTTTTGCTCCGCTGAAGAATTATGAACAATACCGGAGAATTGTTGAGAAGCTGAAAAGTCTGGTCTGAGAAAGGGGAACTGGCATGGATATCATTGCAGAATACTGGCCGTTTCTGGCGCCTTATATCGTAATTGAACTGATTTTGGCGGTGGCCGCGCTGATTCATGTGCTGAGGCATCCCAATTACCGCTTTGGAAATAAGGCGGTGTGGATTCCTGTGGTACTTTTGCTGCAGATCATCGGTCCGGTGTTGTATTTTGTGTTCGGCAGGGGTGAAGAGTGATGGAAATATTAGAGATCAGAGATCTTCATAAGAGATTTGGAAGCCACGAAGTTTTGAGCGGCCTGAACATGGTGATTCCAGAACATACCATATTCGGCTTTGTTGGGCAAAATGGTGCGGGTAAGACGACGACGATGAAAATTGTTCTGGGGCTGCTCCGGCCGGACGGCGGCGAAGTGGCGGTGTGCGGGCAGCGGGTCTCCTATGGCGGGACCAGATCAAACCGGTGTGTGGGATATCTGCCGGATGTTCCTGAATTCTATGGATATATGACCCCGGTGGAATACCTGAAGCTGTGCGGGGAAATTACAGGGCTTGAAAGCGGCCGGATCAGGGCCAGGGGTAGAGAACTGCTGGACCTGGTCGGGCTGGCTGGCGATAAAAAAAGGATCGGAGGCTTTTCCAGGGGTATGAAGCAGCGTCTGGGGATTGCTCAGGCGCTTTTGAATGAACCGCGGCTGCTGATCTGCGATGAGCCTACTTCAGCGCTGGATCCTATTGGGAGAAAGGAAATTCTGGATATTCTGTCGGCAGTCAGAGAGAAAACAACCGTGGTATTTTCCACTCACATACTCACAGACGTGGAGAGGATCTGCGATCATGTGGCTCTTCTGCACGGAGGAAAACTGGCTCTGTGCGGTACGCTTTCAGAAATACGTGGTTCGTACAGGCGCAGCGGGTTCCGCATTGAGTTCCGGAATCCGGAGGATGCCAGGATGTTTTCAGAATGCGGAGAACTGAAAAGCCCTGGAACGACAGTTTCTGCGGAGGGGGCAGTCCTGACCATTGAGTCGCCGGAGGAAGGGGCGAAAGGAAAGGTTCTTATCAGGCTTTTGGCGGAAAAGCAGATGGTTCCACTCCATTTTGAGATCCTGGAGCCATCGTTGGAGAGTATATTTGCGGAGGCGGTAGTATGAGAAATTACGTGACATTTCTAAAAAAAGAATGGTTGGAAAGCCTGCGGACCTACAAGCTGTTCGTCATGCTGGCGTCTTTTTCCATCCTGGGGATAATGAATCCTCTTATTGCAAAGCTGACGCCTGAAATCATAGATCTGGCAATGCCGGAGGGAATGGAGATTGCGGTCGCCGTGCCGACTGCCTTTGATTCATGGGCACAGTTTTACAAAAACACTGGGCAGATCGGAGTGATTGTTACGGTGATCGTGTTCAGCGGTATCATCAGCGGGGAGCTGTCCAGAGGAACCCTGATACACATGCTGACCAAAGGTCTGTCCCGGAGCTCTGTCATTTTGTCAAAATATACGTATATGGTGATGCTGTGGAGTGCCGGCCTCGGGCTGTCCTGTTTGATCACCTGGGTTTATACGGTATATTTGTTTCCGGATGGACGGATATCCCATCTGTTCTTTTCCGTGTTTTGCCTGTGGCTGTTCGGCGTGTTCCTTCTGGCGCTGCTGCTCTTTGCCGGGAGTCTTGTGAGAGCCACGGGCGGAGGGCTGCTGCTGACCGGAGCGGGGGTGGGCGCCTGTATGGCGCTGCAGATGATTCCTGTCCTGCAGAAGCGCACGCCCTTTGCGCTGGTGACGGAAAACATGGGGCTGATACAGAACACAGTAAAGCCCCCGGAGCTTTCATGCGCCGCGGGGATCACGGGAGTGCTCGCCCTGGTGCTTGCTGCGGGGGCAGTTCTGGCTTTCAGAAAAAAACAACTCTGATTATGCCCGGAACAGTGTTCACGGAGTCTTGCCTGTTCTGTTACTTCAGCAGTTCGAGGATATCTTCCTTGGGCCGGAAGCCGGAAGCTCTCTTCTTAAGCTTGCCATTTTCAAATACCATCAGCGTTGGAATGCTGGCGACGCGGAATTGAGAAGCCATTTCCGGAACTTCGTCCACATTCACCTTGGCTACTTTCATTTGTCCTGCGTATTCTTCGGCTATTTCTGAAATAACCGGGGAGAGCATGCGGCACGGGCCGCACCAGGGCGCCCAAAAATCCACCAGAACGGGCTTGCTTGCATTGATTACCTCATCTTCAAAATTTTGAACGGTCAGATTAATTTCAGCCATTTTTATATCCTCCTGTCGATTAATATTTTATTTGATGGTTTTATTGTAATGGAATTCTTTAGCAAATACCGTGACTGAGTCTCATTTCCGGTATTTTTTTGAAAAAGAGCAGACATGGTCTGCTCTCAGGTTTTTTGTATTCAGATCATCCTACGCAGGCTTTCAATATCCTTCAGCCTGATGGAACCCCGTTTGAATTCTACCAGATCCTCTGACGCGAACCGCTTCAGCATCCGGGCAACTACCTCCCGGGCGGAATTCGTGTGCTGGGCGATCTGTTCATGGGTCATCTTTATTTCTGAACGTCCCGTGCGGTCATATTCTTCTGTCAAAAAAGCAGCCAGGCGCCTGTCGTAGCCCTTGAACAAAATCATCTGCATCGTCCACATGACAGAAGAAAAACGTTCGCAGAGCAGTTCAAACATAAAACAGCGGACATAAATATTCTGGCTGGTCAGCTTTTCAAAGGAGGCGGAATTGACGACGAGCAATTCGCAGTCTGTCTCGGCCGTCATCTGTGTGTCAAAAGTGATCTGTTCAACGACGCAGGAGGCAGATAGCACGCAGGGATCACCCTTGCGGAGCCGAAAAAGTGTGATTTCCCGTCCCTCTTCCGACAGGATATAAGTGCGTATTTCACCGCGCAAAACCAGCAGCATGCCGAGACATTCACAGCCGCCGCTGTGTATCAGTGCCCCCTTTTGATAAGCATGCACGGCTGAGTGAGCACGCACAAAGGTCTTTTCGTCCTCAGACAGGCTGTTCCAATAGGGGAGGTTTTTCAGGTTTAAATCGGTTTGCTCCATGTCGTTTACTCCTTTCAGGAGGGCTTTTATAATATATTATAAGAAAACAAAAGAAAGAAATCAATCCCTGGAATCCAAGCTTGTGTTTTTGTGCTTCCAATAGTATAATAATATGAAGTAAACGGATATATCCGCCCGGGCGGATATGGCTGTACATGAAAGCAGTAAATGTGTTGCACAGGAGGATACGATGTCAGAAGAATACAGGGGAATGGCACTTGGAATGTTCGAGCTGGACAACCTGGTAGCCTGTTTTGTCGCGCTGGATGCGGCGTCCAAGGCAGCGAACGTGAGGATACAGGGAGTGGAAAGAAACCGTCTCAAAAGCGGGGCCTGTGTAAAGATGCGCGGAAATGTATCTGACGTACGCGCAGCTATGGAAGTTGCCCTGGCCGCAGCGGAACCGATTTCAACAGTTGTTTCTCATAATATTATAGCCGCTCCTGCAGAAGATACGGAGATTGGCGTGGAAATGACCATTTTGAAATGACAGGGAGAGATAAAACGATGAAATATGGTGCGTTTGGATTAGTGGAGGTAGTTGGCAGTGCGAATGCGGTCCGCGTTGTGGACCAGATGCTGAAGGCGGCCGATGTGAGCTATGAGACCTGGCACACACGCTGCGGAGGCCATGCTACAGTATTCATGAGCGGCGGCGTATCGGCGGTAAAAGCCGCTATAGAGAGCGTAAAAGAGAACCCGCCCTGTGAGATTGTGGCAGCGGCAGTGATATCCAGTCCATCTGAAGAGACTACGAGAATAGTAGAAGAGTGGGCCGGAAAATAAAGGGATGTGTCCCTGTGGAGATGATGTATGAAAAACATCGGAATTTTCCTGTGCACAAATAGGCGCAGAAAAATTCCGGTGCTTTTTAATTTCGGAAAATTTTCCGAATACTTCCTGAAAAAAGGCAAGCTGACAGGTAAGGCCAGGAAAGAGAGGGAAAGAAGGATGAGCCGGGAGCTGCTGGAGGAATTTCACAAGGCAAAGAGAGAATCCCAGAAGCTGTCCCTGGCATTGCAGATCCTGAAGCCGGAGACAGACCTGGAGGGACCGGAGCGAAAAGAGCTTCTGAAATATCTTGATTACCGGCGCCGTTCAGCGGCCATGGAACTGATCAGAGCCGGGGACTTGGCCAGCCTAAGGGCTATGGAGGTACGGGGATGGCTGGAACAGCAGCATCTGGAAGGATACCGCAGGGAGGCCGGCCGCCTGGGAGAGGCGGAGATATGGGCGTACCTCTGTCAGCTATCAGATCCAACATGCAGGAAGCAGGAGGGAAGGGCAGCCCGGGGGAAGACAGCAATCCAATTGGAGACGGATCGTAAAGCGCAGCAGGATGAGGCGGAGCTGTGCGGGAGAATCTGGAAACTGACCGTGAAGAAGCTGAGAATGAAGCTGCCGGGCCTGTCGGAGGCATTGAGCATTCTCCGGTTTGAACGTGATGAGAAAATCAGAGGTCTGGCAGGCGATGGATTTCAGGTTTTTTATCGGAGCGGGGAATTGTTCCCGGCATATGTTGACAGTCCGGAGCTGGTCGCGCGGAACTTATTGCATCTGATCATTCACAACCTATATCTGCATCCTCTGCTGTCTGCCGGGAAGGATGAGAGGCTTTGGAATCTGGCCTGCGATATGACGGCGGAGCGCCTTCTGGACGGCTGGAAGATACGGGGACTGTCCCGACCTGGGAACGAATACAGAGCATTACTGCTGAAAGAACAGCAGCTGCCGGAGCAATGGCAGAGCGCCGGGGTATTATACCAGATTCTCTCCAAGAAAAGCAGAGATCCCGGGGCGCTTGAGAAGCTGGAGGAAGAATTCAGGATAGACGATCACAGGCTGTGGCGTCAGTACAGAAGGACAGAGCGTCCGGAGGATCAGCCGGAAGGAGAAGGCTGTGAAGGGACGGCTGAAAGCCGCAGGCGTATATCCCGCAGCGGGCAGTTTCTGAGGACCTGGAACCGGATCAGAAGGGAATGGAGCCCCAGGATGGATGGCCGCCGCCAGAAGGCCGGTACAAGTGCCGGCAGGGGCGTGCAGGAGGTGATTCTCAGGAAAAGGAAGGAATACGATTACCGCCATTTTTTGGAGGATTTTATGGTGTGTCAGGAAGAGGTGGAACTGGATATGGACAGCTTTGATTTTCTGCCCTACTGGTACAGCAGGACTCATTATCAGGGTATTATCCTGCTGGAGCCTCTGGAATACAGGGAAGTCCATAAGCTGGATGAGATGGTGATCGCTATCGATACATCCGGCTCCTGTTCCGGCCATGTTGTCCGGCGCTTTCTGGAGGAAACCTATCAGATCCTGACTGCAAGAGGGAATTTTTTTCGTAAGATGAAAGTACACATCTTACAGTGCGATTCCATGATACAGGAGCATGTGGTAATCCGTTCCAGGGAAGAATTCCTGGATTATATGGATCAGGTGACGGTGAAAGGGCTGGGCGGTACGGATTTCCGGCCGGTTTTCCGACTGGTGGACCGGCTGATTGAAGAAAAGGAGATACATAATCTGAAGGGGCTTCTCTACTTTACTGACGGGGACGGTATCTATCCGAAGGACAAGCCCTCCTACGAAACGGCGTTTATTTTTCTGAACCGGGAATATGAAAAGCACGAGGTGCCGGAATGGGGGCTGCGGCTGAATTTGGGACTGAAATTGGAGGAAGACTAGCGAATGAACATACAGGAAGCGAAGGAAGAGATCATTCGGACAGTGAAGGTATATACAGACCGGGACGAGGACGGACGGTACCGGATCTCTCCGGTACATCAGCGGCCGGTGCTGCTGATCGGACCGCCTGGAATCGGGAAAACGGCCATCATCCGCCAGGCAGCGGAGGAATGTGATGTGGGTCTCGTGGCTTATACCATTACCCATCATACCCGCCAGAGCGCGGTGGGCCTGCCGGTGGTAGAGAACAGGACCTATCAGGGAAGGCAGGTTTCTGTAACAGAGTATACGATGTCAGAGATCATTGCCTCCGTCTACGAATGCATGGAACAGACAGGGCATCAGCAGGGGATTCTGTTTATTGATGAGATAAACTGTGTGTCGGAGACACTCACGCCTACCATGCTTCAGTTTTTGCAGAATAAGACCTTTGGAACCCATAAGGTTCCGGGCGGCTGGGTGATTGTTGCGGCAGGGAACCCGCCGGAATATAATAAATCTGCCCGGATGTTTGATGTAGTGACCCTGGACCGGGTGAAATCTATCAGCATTGACGTGGATTTTCCGGTCTGGAAGGCCTATGCGGCGCAGAATGGGATACATAGCGCGGTTGTATCTTATCTGTCAGCGAAGCCTCAGAATTTTTATTACATAGAAGAGGGCAGGGGCGACCGTGAATTCGTGACAGCCAGAGGCTGGGAGGATCTCTCGGTATTCATAAAGGCTTATGAGCGTGAACATTTTGAGATTACAGAGGCTGTTGTGGGGGAATACCTCCACAGCGGGAAGATTGCGTCAGATTTTGCCGCTTACTATCAATTGTTCAGCAGCTATCGGAAAAACTACACTCCCGCGGCTGTTCTGGAGGGAAAGCTGAATCCTGAAGAACTGGAGAGCCAGGAGCAGATGTTTGCGGAGGCGCCTCCGGATGAGCAGTACAGCGTGCTGCAGATGATGCTGTCCGGGCTGTATGACAGGTTTAGGGATTATGAAGAAAAAAGGCATTTTCTGCAGCGGAGGCGGGAGATATATTCCCAGATGGCCGGCATGGCCGGGCGTGAACCGGGGCTGGACCTGGATTCTCTGATCTCAAAGTTTACGGAGCAATATGAAGCTGCTCTCAGGGTTAAGGATGAACACAGGCTCATATCGGAAGAAGATTGCCGCAGGGATGAGAAGGCCGGCCGTTTCTTTGGGGCGGCCAGATACCGCCTGAAGGAACATCGGATTGCAGATATCGGCCAGGGTCTTCGCTGGTTTGATGAACATTTTCGTAAAGAAGAATCAGGGATACATGCGGAGGCGAGAGAACTCCTGAATATGCTGGAACGGAGCTTTGAATTTCTGGAAAACAGCGTCGGAGAGGGAGAAAAACTGGGATATTTTATGACCTCTCTCTCAGCGAATCAGGATGCCGCGGCTTTCCTTGGCTCTCATCCCTGTGACAGATATTTCAGTCATTTGGAGCTCATGAAGGTGTCAGAGGAAGAGGCTGAATTACAGCGTGAAATCGTCCAAAATGGATGCTTTGCGGAGGGGTAAATCGTATGTTTTTGGGTGTTTTCCAGAAAAGGTGGCTGTGAAGGATCAGAACAGGCAAATTTTGTCATAAGTATATGAAATGCGTCGAATTTACTCGAAATAGATAAAATAAAGCAAAATTTTTGAATGTCAGAATTTGAAAAAGAATTAGAAAACTTGTCGAACGAAAATGAAGATTGTGCTATGATATCTATTGAATTGCGATGCCATAATTCATATAATACAGTTAGTGTTTGAAAGGAATATAAAAAGCTACAAAGGGTGCCCGCCTTTTACAAACATAATAGAAAAGCTGAATGAATTATGGAGGAGATAGTATGGACAAGTTGAATGTTGCAGTTGCCGACGATAATGAACGGATACTGGACCTTTTTGGTACTCTGATCAACAGCGACCGTGAACTGGAGCTGGTGGGAAGCGCTGATAACGGGAAAGATCTGTATGATATTATCCGGCAGAAACAACCGGATGTTGTTCTACTTGATATTATTATGCCGAAAATGGACGGCCTGACGATGATGGAGAAAGTCAATCAAGATACGACCTTGAAAAAGCACCCTGCGTTTATAGTAGTGTCTGCTGTGGGGCAGGACAGGATCACCGAGGATGCGTTTAACCTGGGAGCATTTTATTACATCTTGAAACCATTTGACAACGACATGCTGTTAAACCGCATTAAAAATGTCAGGGGAATATCCACAAGGCGGAGAGAGGGAAAAGGTGTCGGCTGCGATGGACGCAGCAGCCAGCAGGAACGGAATCTGGAACTGGATGTAACGAACATCATACATGAAATTGGCGTACCTGCACATATTAAAGGATACCAGTACCTGAGAGATGCGATCATCCTCTCGGTGGACGACATGGAAATGCTCAATTCCATTACGAAGATTCTGTATCCGACGATCGCTAAAAAATATCAGACGACGCCAAGCCGTGTGGAGCGGGCGATCCGCCATGCGATTGAAGTGGCCTGGAGCCGTGGAAAGATGGATACCATAGATGAGTTATTCGGATATACGGTCAGCACCGGCAAGGGAAAACCGACAAATTCAGAATTTATTGCGCTGATCGCTGATAAAATCAGGCTGGAATATAAGAACTAAGCGAGAAAGAAGGGCTTTTCATTCGATGGAAAATGGGTTATACTTTAACCAGAACCATTTCGCTGAACCGACAGCTGTGGTGAATACCGGAAAAGGGGGATTTTCCATACATGAAAAAGATATTATTTGTTTCTTCGGAAAGTGTGCCGTTTATTAAAACCGGGGGACTGGCCGATGTGGTCGGGTCACTTCCGAAGTGTTTTCCCAAAGAATATTTTGATGTCAGAGTCGTGATTCCCAAGTATGCCTGCATGAAAGAACAGTTCAAGGATCAGCTTAGATTTATTACCAGCTTTTATATGGATTTGAACTGGAGACAGCAGTATGTTGGTATATTCTCTACAGAATATGAGGGGATTACTTTTTATTTCATCGATAATGAAGAACATTTTTCCGGAAGCGCGCCGTATTTCGGAATGCCGTGGGACCTGGAGAAGTACGCTTTCTTTTCTAAAGCAGCGCTTTCCATACTTCCGGTCATTGATTTCCGGCCGGATATCATACACTGCCATGACTGGCAGACAGGGCTGGTTCCTGTTTATCTCCATGAACGGTTCCAGGGAAGTGAATTTTACCGGGGAATTAAATCAATCATGACCATACATAACCTGAAGTTCCAGGGGGTATGGGATATGAAGACTGTCAAAAGCATTACCGGGCTTCCGGACTACTATTTTACGCCGGACAAGCTGGAGTTTAACAAAGACGCCAGTTATCTGAAGGGCGGGCTGGTGTACGCGGACGCCATCACGACCGTCAGCAGGACATATGCGGAAGAGATTAAGACGCCGTTTTACGGAGAAGGCCTGGACGGGCTCATGAGAGCCAGATCAGGTGATCTGAGGGGAATTGTCAACGGGATTGACTATGAGGATTATAATCCGGAGACAGACTCCCATATTTATAAAAACTTCAGCCTCAGGACCTTCAGGAAGGAAAAGAGCAAGAACAAAACCGGCCTGCAGCAAGAGCTGGGGCTGGATGTGGATGCAAAGACCATGATGATCGGTATTGTATCACGGCTGACAGACCAGAAGGGCTTTGATTTAATAGCCTATATGATGGATGAGATATGTCAGGATGGCATACAGCTTGTGATTTTGGGAACCGGTGATCCAAAATACGAGAATATGTTCCGGCACTATGCCTGGAAATATGATAAAAAAGTATCAGCCAATATATTTTACTCAGAGGAAATGTCACACAAGATTTATGCTGCCTGTGATGCTTTTCTGATGCCGTCTCTCTTCGAGCCATGCGGGCTGAGTCAGCTGATGAGCCTGAGATACGGAACGGTTCCCATTGTTCGTGAGACGGGCGGGCTGAAAGATACTGTACAGCCCTACAACGAATACGAAGGAACAGGGACGGGATTTTCCTTTGCCAATTATAATGCCCACGAGATGCTGGGAACCATCCGGTATGCGGAGAGGATTTTCTATGATCGGAAACGGGAGTGGAATAAGATTGTGGACCGGGCTATGGCTGAAGACTATTCCTGGAACAGCTCGGCGAGGCAGTATCAGGAGCTGTATGACTGGCTGGCCTGACCGGGTATTGTTAGATGCTTTATCTGAAGCGAAGGTGCCGCTGAATGATCTGACTGGATGGTTCTGCGGCACCTTCTGTTTCTATAATAAAATTTTTAGAATTGGAAGATTGCTTTTTAAAGGGAAATTTGCTATACTTTTTTTATTCAGAGACGGATTCTCCGTTTCTCATCTGATTCTATCCGATGAATCTGTCGGGTTGCCCACCAGTAATAATTACAGAGAAGGAGCCGGAAGAGGCCAGGAGGCGAAAGAGAGCCTTTTCGGGCGCATTTGCGAAGAAATGCCGGCAGGAGAAAGCACGTACAGGTACTGGCGGGGAGGGGCCGGCAGCAGAAAAAGCGGCCGGGGAAAATAAGGTTTTGCTTGACAGAAGCCGGAAAATATAATAAGATGCTAAGTAGAAAAACGAACGTGTGTTCATATATGAAGGAGATAGAGATGGCAAATAGCGATGATAAAATGCGGGCACTGGATGCTGCCCTGGGGCAGATTGAGAAGCAGTATGGCAAGGGCGCAGTGATGAAGCTGGGAGACACCGGGACGAATATGAATGTGGAGACGGTGCCTACAGGCTCTCTGAGTCTGGACGTTGCGCTGGGGCTCGGCGGAGTGCCGCGTGGGAGGATCATAGAGATTTACGGGCCGGAGTCCTCCGGTAAGACTACTGTCGCACTCCATATGGTAGCTGAAGTTCAGAAGAGAGGCGGGATTGCTGGATTCATAGATGCGGAGCACGCGCTGGACCCTGTCTATGCCAAGAACATCGGCGTTGATATAGACAACCTGTATATATCACAGCCGGACAACGGCGAACAGGCCCTGGAGATCACAGAGACCATGGTCCGTTCCGGAGCTGTGGACATCGTCATTGTGGACTCTGTGGCGGCTCTGGTGCCCAAGGCGGAGATTGACGGGGACATGGGAGACTCCCACGTAGGCCTTCAGGCGAGAATGATGTCACAGGCTTGCCGGAAACTGACCGCTGCCATCAGCAAGACCAACTGTATCGTGATTTTTATCAATCAGCTCCGCGAAAAAGTGGGCGTCATGTTCGGGAATCCGGAGACGACCACGGGAGGGCGTGCCCTGAAGTTTTATTCATCCGTCCGGCTGGACGTCAGGAGAATAGAAGCCCTGAAGCAGGGCGGAGAGGTGATCGGCAACCGCACCCGGATTAAAGTAGTGAAGAATAAGGTGGCCCCGCCCTTCAAGGAAGCAGAATTCGACATCATGTTCGGCAAAGGAATATCCCGTGAGGGAGATGTGCTGGATCTGGCTGTGAAGCTGGACGTGATTCAGAAGAGCGGCGCGTGGTTCGCATACAATGGCAACAAGATCGGCCAGGGCCGTGAGAATTCAAAAATTTATCTGAAAGAGCATCCGGAAGTCATGGATGAGGTAGAAGCCAAGGTCAGAACCTCCTTCGGGCTGCAGGGGGCAAAAGCCGCAGCCGGGCCGCAGCCGGGACCGTCAGAGGAACCGGATATGGCAGAGGAATAATTCATGGACAGAGAAGAAAGCAGGGAAAAAGAAGCCATACGGAAAGCCATGCGTCTGCTGGTCAGCCGGGACCGTTCCGAACAGGAACTGAGAGATCGCCTGGCGCGGGAAGGCTATGACCCTGAATCGGCGGAGGCCGCCATAGAATATGTGAAGTCCTATGGCTATGTCAATGACAGACGGTACGCCGAGAACTATGTGATGAGCGCGGGCAGCAGAAAGAGCAGGGCTGCCCTGCGCTCATTTCTGCAGGATAAAGGAATAGCCGGCGAGGAGATCGAGAACGCCCTGGAAGAATTGCCGGGAGACGAGACAGAGCTGATCGGCCAATTGCTGGTCAAAAAAGCAGGACAACCGCATAAGATGGAAGAAAAAGAGCTGAGAAGGGCATTGGGATATCTCGCAAGGAAGGGGTTTTCATCGGGGGATATCTGGAAGGTGATCCGGGAATATCAGGAAGGATTCAACTTTCTCAACTGACTAATTGACAAATTTGTGAAAACAGTATAAAATTGAAGTGTTGTGAATGTACAATGAAAACTTAATAAGGAGGTGCTCCTGTAATGGATGCAATAACATTGAATGTAATTATTGCAATCGTTGCTGTGGTTGTCACCGTACTTATTGCGGTTCCTGTTGCCAGCAAGGCTGCAGTCGCCAAGAAGGTTCAGCAGGATGCTGAAAAGATTGGCACTGCCGAGGAAAAAGCTAGAAACATAATAGATGAGGCATTAAAAACAGCTGAAACTAAGAAAAGAGAAGCTCTCCTGGAGGCCAAAGAGGAAAACCTGAAAGTTAAGAATGAACAGGACAGGGAGTACCGGGAACGAAGAGCGGAACTGCAGAAGTATGAGAAACGCGTATTGTCTAAGGAAGAGTCTGCGGACAGAAAGGCGGAGGCGTTAGAACGCCGTGAAAATGACCTTACAGCAAAAGAGACAGAGTTAAAGAAAAAGGAAAAGAAAGTCGACGATTTACACGATCAGGAAGTACAGGAACTGGAGAGAATCTCCGGTTTTACCTCCGAACAGGCAAAGGAATATCTTTTAAAATCTGTTGAAGACGAAGTGAAAATTGACACTGCCAAGCTCTACAAGGAATTGGAAGGCAAGGCAAAGGAAGAAGCGGGCCGTAAGGCGAAAGATTTTGTGGTCACTGCCATTCAGAAATGCGCGGTTGATCATGTTGCGGAATCCACAATATCTGTGGTACAGCTTCCAAGCGATGAGATGAAGGGCCGGATTATCGGGCGTGAGGGCCGGAATATCCGTACATTGGAGACATTGACCGGCGTAGATCTGATCATCGACGATACCCCGGAAGCAGTCGTATTATCCTCATTTGATCCAATCCGCAGGGAAGTGGCGCGGATTGCCCTGGAAAAATTGATTGTTGACGGCCGTATCCATCCCGCTCGTATAGAAGAGATGGTGGAAAAGGCACAGAAGGAAGTAGATACCATGATCCGTGAAGAAGGTGAGTCGGCAACCCTGGAGGTTGGCGTTCACGGCATTCATCCGGAGCTGGTTCGTCTGCTGGGACGTATGAAGTTCCGTTCCAGTTATGGACAAAATGCATTAAAGCATTCAATTGAAGTGGCACAGCTGACAGGACTTCTTGCCGGAGAAGTCGGACTGGACGTCCGGGTGGCGAAGCGGGCCGGGCTGTTGCATGATATTGGAAAATCAATCGACCATGAAGTAGAAGGCTCCCATATTCAGATTGGAGCAGACCTCTGCAGGAAGTACAAAGAGTCTAATCTCGTGATTAATGCGGTGGAAGCACATCATGGCGATGTAGAACCCCAGTCCCTGATCGCGTGTGTGGTACAGGCTGCTGATGCGATATCCGCAGCGAGGCCGGGCGCACGAAGGGAAACACTGGAAACATATACGAACAGATTAAAACAGTTAGAAGATATCACGAACTCCTTCAAAGGAGTTGAAAAATCTTTTGCCATTCAGGCAGGTAGAGAAGTCCGCATCATGGTAGTGCCGGAGCAGGTGAATGATGCTGATATGGTATTGCTGGCCAGGGATATATCCAAACAGATCGAGAGTGAGCTGGAGTATCCGGGACAGATTAAAGTGAATGTAATTCGTGAAAGCCGCGTAACTGACTACGCAAAATGATAGTAAAAGGGCTGCTGCATCTGAATCTTCAAGGTTTGGATACAGCAGCCTTTTTCGATTGCCTGCTGTCATGGTAAGCCTGAGGATCTCCGTGGGAAAGGAAAAACGTGTTTGGCTGCGGTCATTGCATAAAATGCCTGCATCTGGTATACTGCTAATAAAGAACCAGGAACACGAGCGCTTTTTATTATATGGAAAGGATCGGTAAAATATGAATGAAATAAAGAGCAGCCTGATCGCACAGCTGCGCGAGATGACGAAGGAAACAGACGTAACTGTAATAGCCCGGGCCATTTTGTATTTCCCAATGCTGAACGACGAGAAGATTGCAGAGATTGTGAATCGGATTTTCCGGGTATGCGGCCAGCACTCCCTGGGGCCGGGACAGATGCTGGATGTCTTGTATGAATACGTCCTGAAGGATGAGATCGGAGAAGAGAATACTGTTCAGGAACAGGAGACACGCCTCGGACAGGTGATGGGTTATACGGATATGGAATTTTTGGATTTTATCCATGTACATTCCATTCGGGATTTTTAAACGTCAATAATGAACGGTTCATCGGTTGCCTGTTATCAGCGTTTCATTGCCGCGCCTGGTTATGGAGAAGCCGGGAGATAAAATTTATAGAATTAGAAAATTGTGAAAACAGGACAGGCGAATCTTTTGAATGGATTTCACCTGCCTGTTATTTTATATCATAAAATATATCCATAAATACATACTGTCAGTATGAGTATAGTTCTGCTGGAATCTGTAAATGATGAATGTTTTCAACTATACTTAGGGTATTATTACACTACTGACAGGAGGTGGTACCGGATGGACGGATTTGGCCGAAGAATACAAGATTGCCGGCAGCGTCAGGGCATGAAACAGGAAGAACTGGCAGAGCTGTCGAAGCTGAGCACGGCATTTATCAGCGCGATTGAACGCGGTGTGAAAAAACCAAGCCTGGAAGCGTTTATCCGGATTGCCAATGCGTTGAACGTTTCTTCGGATGAGTTGCTGATGGATTGCCTGGAGGTACGATTTGACATCAGGTCGTCAGAACTGGGCCAGATGATTGAGGTTTTGAAGCGGCCGGATAGAGAAGCGATTTTGGATGTGGTGGAAGTCATGATAAGACACGCGGAAAAAGGAGGCGTGGACAGGCAGCGTAAGGTATGAGAGGGTGAAAGGTATTGGGTGAGAATGGCAGGAGTGTTTTTTATGAGTTCTATCTCATGTTTGCTGAGCAGATGTATTGTTATTTTATGAGGGAGTGCGGGAATGATGCAGAGCTGGCGGAACGGCTATCCGTGGATCTCTGGGTAAATTTTGCGGCCAGGCAGCCGGAAGCCGCGGGAGCTGACAGAGAGAAAGTCTATGGCTGGCTGAAGACGGCAGCCAGGCAGATGTCGGAACTTTATAGAAAACAGTGAAAAAATAGAATTGAAATTTAAGCCTGTATCAGCCGATCAGGCTTTTTCTTGTTTTAACCGGAAAAAATGAGTATACTATAAAATAGAGAACTATTGATGGAGGAAACTATGACTCAGAAAATAGCATTGCCCACAAGAGAGGAAATGGATCAGGAATATTGCTGGAAGCTGGAAGATATCTTTGAGACGGATGAACTGTGGATGGACAGCTGTACGGAGCTGGAGAAAGGAATTGAAGAATTCAGGGAACTGAAGGGTGAGCTGTCCCGGGGGCCAGAACAGATGTACCAGGTGCTGTGCAAAAGTGATGAGCTGCAGAAACGTCTGGAAAGCATTTATGTGTACGCCAACCAGAAGTATCATCAGGATACGGGAAACCAGCGGTATCAGGAAATGTCCGGTAAGGCTGCAGATTTGTCAGTGCGTCTGTCGGACGCTCTGTCCTTTGTGGAGCCGGAGATCCTGTCTGTAGAGGACCGGGTGCTGGAACAGTGGCTGGCGGATTTTGAACCGTTAGGGGGATACAGGCGTTATCTGGAGGAAGAGATGAGGCTGAAGCCCCACATACTGTCAGAGGAAATGGAAGGGGTGCTGGCAAGGGCCGGGGAGCTGGGAAACAGTCCTCAACAGATATTCATGGCCTTCAACAACGCGGACATAGACTTCGGGACGATACTGGATGAAAATGATGAGGAAGCGGTTCTGACTCATGGAAGATATGTGACATTTATGGAAAGCAGAGACAGGCGGGTCCGGAAAGAGGCTTTTCAGAAACTGTATGAGACCTATGGAAAGCATAAGAATATGCTGGCGGCCACATTTGCCGCGAACCTGAAGCAGGCCAGGTTTTTTGCGTCTCTCCGCCGCTATCCTTCGACTCTGGAAGCGGCCCTGGACGGAGGGAATATACCGGTGACGGTTTATCACAGGCTGATTGAAGCAGTTCATGACAGCCTGCCCGCGATGTATGATTATGTGGCTCTGAGAAAAAGACTTCTGAAATTGGATGAACTGCATATGTATGATGTATACGTACCTATGATTGAGCGGCCGGAAAAGGAGATCAGTTTTTCGGAGGCGAGGGAAATTGTCAAATCGGGATTACAGGTTCTGGGCGAGGATTATACGGCTCTTCTGGAGGAGGGCTTTGAAAATGGATGGATTGACGTGTATGAAAACCAGGGAAAACGCAGCGGAGCTTATTCATGGGGGGCTTACGGCACCCATCCCTACGTTCTTCTGAATTACAGCGGCAATCTGAATTCTGTGTTCACGCTGGCTCATGAGATGGGGCATGCGATCCACAGCTATTATTCAGACCATGCGCAGCCGTATGCGTATGCCGGCTACCGGATTTTTGTGGCAGAGGTGGCTTCTACGTGCAATGAGGCGCTGCTGATCCATTACCTTCTGGAGCAGGCTTCCGGTCAGGAGGAACGGGCGCATTTAATAAATTATTTCCTGGATCAGTTCAAAGGGACGCTGTTCCGCCAGACGATGTTCGCTGAATTTGAGCAGAAGGCCCATGAAATGCTCGCAGAATCGGGCAGTGTATCAGCCCAGGGATTGTGTGAGCTCTATTATGGCCTGAACCAGAAATATTTCGGCCCGGATATGGTAAGCGATCCGGAAATCGCACTGGAGTGGTCGAGGATTCCACATTTCTATACGCCGTTTTATGTCTACCAGTATGCCACTGGCTTTTCAGCTGCTATCGCCATCAGCAGCAAGATACTGAGGGGAGAGCCTGGGATAGTGGAGAAGTATAAGGAATTTCTGAGCGGTGGGAGTTCCAGAGATCCGATCGATCTTCTGAAAATCTGCGGCGTCGATATGACCAGTAAGGAACCTGTGGCGGAAGCATTGCGGGTATTTGCTGAGTATGTGGGCGAGCTGGATGGAATGTTCAGGAAATTTTAAGAAAATATTTGAAGCAAAGTCTTGCAAAAGCTGGAAAGCATGTTACAATATTGTTACAGAATAATTAAAGGTGAGAGCATGAATTTATATGAGGCTATTTTTGTAAGAAAATCTGTACGCAGCTATACGGGCGAGGCACTGAGCCCCCAGCTTTTAGATAAAGTTAAGGCACATTACCGGGAACTGACCGGGCTGTTCGGCGGGATTGAGACGGAGATCTCGGTGCTGGACAACCGGAGGGGACAGCAGAGGATGCTGAGTTTATTCAGCGTAAAAGCGCCTTACTATCTGGTGTTCTATTCGGAAGAGGCTCCAAGGTATCTGATGAACATGGGATACCTGATGGAGCAGATGGTACTGTATATGTGCAGCCTGGGTATAGGAACGTGCTTTATTGGCAGCAATAAGATCAAGAAGGAACTTCAGGAAAAAGACGGAAGGAAAATGGTGGGGATTGTCGCCTTCGGAAAAAGCAAAGGCTCCCATGTGAGGAAGCAGGCTGAGGCCAAGCGGCTGTCCATCGACCAGCTTTGCATTTTTAAAGAAGTGCCGAGGCAGTGGATGCGGCAGCTTTTGGAGTCTGCGCGTCTTGCTCCGTCTGCCATGAACGACCAGCCCTGGCGTTTCGTAGTATATGATAACCGGATACACATATTTTCCAAGAAACACAAGGCGGAACAGCTTAGAAAATGGGATGAGGTGAACTTCGGAATCATGTTCGCCAATTTGATGACCGCTGCTGAAGAAATGTGGCTGGACGTGGATCTGATCCGCCTGGAGGACATTTCCCAGAAGAACTTTCCGAACAGCCAGTATGTGCTGAGTGCCATCTTGAAATCCTGAAAACCTGGTTGACAAAATAGAAGTTTTATAGTATAGTTATTTTTGCGAGTGTGACAGCACGTTGTCAGCACCGCATACGCGCGAGTGGCTCAGGGGTGGAGTACAACCTTGCCAAGGTTGGGGTCGCGGGTTCGAATCCCGTCTCGCGCTGTCAATAGGGCTTGTATTTACAGGCCCTATTTTTTGCTTTATAGGAAAGTTCTCCTTTTGGAGAACTTCTGAATTAAAAAAGCTCGGGGGGAGGCGGGCATGAGAAACAGACGATCCTGGATTAGAAGAGATAAAACCCTTCTTCGTCAAAATCGTCATCATCAATATCGTCAAATTCATGAAGAAAATAGTCCATATCCAAGAGATCTTCATCACTCATTTCACGGACTTCATCAGAAGTTACACCTTCTGGCGGTTCTTTAATATATTGTTCTCGAAGTTTCTTTGCAAGTTCTGCTTCTGTTATGTATTCCATAGTGACAGCCTCCGCTTTCTGATAGATAGTTTGATTGTATCACGAAAACGTTGGAGTTGGAAGATTTGGAATTAGGGCGGGAGACCGGCACATGTGCTTACGCATTACCTTTTCATATAATTCATGCAAAGAAACAGGTTTATGATTGAAATATAGTTCTTGAAAAAGCATTTTGCTGCCACAGTTAGGACATTTCAAAGGATCATAGCCAAAAGAGGAAAGGATACATTCTCGCCAACGGTTAAAGGATAAGAGAATCTTATGTTTTTCCTTGGAAATAGCTCGTCGCAGATAACAATCCGATTTACAATGCCTTGCATAGATACCATAATAGCGAATCATTTTGAAATGCTTTTCCGGTATGTGTTGCGTAAGACGAGAAATAAAATCAAGGACTGGAAGATTTTCAGTCATAAGTTTGTTATCCTCATGACGGTTGTAATGGAAGGTAACAAAGTCACCATCGTAAGCATCGATACGAGAAGTAGCAATTACAGGCCGGCCAAGATATCTTCCAATATATTTGATTACATTGGAAGGATTGCATTTATTAGGCATGGCACGGACATAGAAACCATTTTTGTGGTCAGCATAGATGGTAGATTTTACTTTTTTAAAGGAGTTGCCAAGGTGTATATGCAGTTCGTTAAGCAGGGCGGTTTGAAAAGAATCCCGAAGGAGCTTAAAGTTGAAATGTTTTATATGACGCCAAAGCAGAGAATTGCCGACCCCACCTTCTGAGACAAGACAATGTATATGGGGATTCCATTTTAAGTCTCGTCCAAAAGTATGCAGGACACAGATAAAGCCAGGAGTGAAGGACTCTGATTTGTTGAGCTTATGGAACATACGGGAGACCACGCTGTTAACAGCGGAGAACAGACAGTTTAGAAGGGAACGGTCTTCGAGAAAAAAATGACGGAGTTCGCTGGCGATGGTAAAAACACAGTGTCGATGCTGGACATCAATGATTTTAAAAGACATGGAAGTAGACCTGTCAATGGAGTACATGTTGCCACAGGTAGGACAGAAACGGGAATGGCATCGAAAGGGAACATATTTGAAAGTACCACAACAAGGGCAGGCAAACATGGCGCCACCAAAGGAAGGATCGCCACAATGAATCATTTTTTCGACATTTTCGATGACAGAGTCACGAGGATGTAAGATATAAAACATTTCTTCGTAATGGTCTTTAAAAATATTTTGTAAGATATTCATAAAACTATTATGAACCAAAGTAACAAAAAAGAAAACCCCACTCCTCATGAATGAGGGGCAGGGGAGTTGAATAGGCGAAGCCTATTTTTTATTGTCCCAATATTCCTGTTCCTTCTGTTCTGGAGTTTTATACTGTATGGTGGAGTGTGGGCGTTTATTGTTATAGAAATCAATAAACCGGTGAATGCCTCTCATCAGATCCGCTTCGGAAGTATAATGCCGCCGATATAATTCTTCTTTTTTGAAGATTGAGAAAAACGCTTCTGCGACTGCATTATCATGAGGACGTGCAGTCCGAGAAAAGGATTGTTTCACGCCGTGGTCTTCCAATAAGTGGACAAATGCGTAAGACATATATTGCGTCCCTCGGTCACTGTGAAACATAAGTCCCTTTTTCGGTTTTCTCTCGGAATAGGCTTGCTTAAATGCTTTAGTAAGCAGTTGTGTACTGCTATTCTTAGAGATTCGATAGGAAATAATCTTTCTTGAGAATAAATCGATGATAGCGCAGAGATAATAATACTTATCACCAAACTTAAAAATAGTAATATCACTAACCCAAACTTGGTTTGGTCGTTCGGTTTGAAACTTTTGTTGCAAGAAATTCCTATTCTGCCCTTTCTTCCATTTTTGATATTCCTTCTTTGCTGTAGTGCTGACGCTGCTGATTCCTAACTCCCTCATAATCTGAGAAACATACTTAACACTGGTTTTGACTCCTTGATTTTGAAGTATGGCAGTAATCTTACTCGCACCATAAATTTGCTCACTGTCATCATAAATTTTTTGAATTTCTACTTTTAATTCTTCCCGACGTTTCGCCGCAAGGGTGTTGCCCCTTTTATTCCGGAAAATATGGTTATAAAATGTACCACGAGGGATGTCTAACGCTTCACAGAGGGTATGTACGCTGAATTGTCCATAAAGTGCCTCCATAGCTTTGAGTTTTTCCTGTAATGGAGAGGAGACAGTACAGCTAACTTTCTTCAAGAACTGAATCGTATCTTCTAATTTTTTGACTTTTTTTTTCAGGTATAGGAACTCCTGTGGAGTAATTATATTGCCTGTATCAGTTACAGTTTGTTGATAGTCTTGTATCCAGCGATAGAAAGTGCTACGGGGAATTTGGTTTTCATCACAGATCTGGAGCACTGTTTCTCCGTTCTGGTAACGTTTGACAAAAGTCAATTTTTCTTCTTTGGTAAATTTCATAGGGATTACCTCCTTATTGTTTTATAAGGATATGGTAACACAAGCAGGACATAAATTTGAAATCGCTAGCTATTTCACCAAGAACTAGGTGCAGAGAGCCGCTGGCAACTTGGACACTGCAGATGTCTCTCAATGTTGGCATTTCTCGTTGAGAAATGAGCCAATTTGTGGTATAATACAAATTAACTAAAATAACGTTCTTCTTTGTTCATCAGGTTTAAAGAATAAGCAATATAATTAAAATTGCCTATTTCTTGTAATCTACAATCGGATATGTTATCTATATTTTACCACGGTTTTCCAGACACAAGTTATCCATATCTGGATTTTCCGTGTATAGATAAGTTGATCCAGCTCGTCTGTATATAGCTGACTTGTGTCCGTGAACCACGGTGCCTCGCTGCATATCCACGATTTTGTTCTCTTTGTCCTACGTGCGGTTGCATACAATATACTTGACTGATCTGTTTCAAATCCTTCAGGATTGGTTCTGTGCTGTCCGTGCCCTCCTTACAGATTTTTGCCAGGCTCCTAGTGGTGTAGTTCCAGTCGTCTGGCAAGGACAGCATCATGGAGAGCAGCCTTTTGGATTTCAGGGGCAGCCCCGCGTTGCGTAGGTGACGGTTGGACATCACCGTGTATTCGCGGGTTTTCTCAATACGAAATACCGCCATGGTATCCACCTCCTTTGGGCTGTCTGGAAAAGTGTTTGTTTCTGGGGAAAAGGCTGCCTCTATGCCGCTCGGATGCCCCAGAAGGGAAAAACCTATAGACGGTGGTCTTTCGGGTTGCTTATGGGAGAACTCCTTTCGGTGCAGTTTTGGACATGAAAAAACGCCATAGAGTTGAACCTATGGCGTGCTGGGAAGATAGAGCTTTGGTAGATAAAGCATTTGTCGAAAGTGGAAAACAATGGTATGATTTTGATTAGTTGTATTAGCGTTTGTTACAATGAATACCTTGCCCTAATTTTTTGTCAAACAACATGGGAGAATAAAGTATGAAGGTCAAAAAAATTCATATTGAAAATTATCGAATGTTAAAAAGGATGGATATTGATCTTGAAGAAAATCTATCTTTAATCATAGGAAAAAACAACTGTGGCAAGACCTCTTTTCTTTCTATATTAAGTAAATTTATTGGCTCCCAAAGTTCGACCAATAATTTCACATACAATGATTTTAATAGCGATTTCCAAGATTCTTTGTTTGATGTTATTAATGATGATCGGCCATCTTGGGAAAAACTAAATATAAAGGGGATCGAATTATACCTCTTTATCGAATATGATGAAACTGATAACCTTTCAAACATTCAGCCTCTTATGCTGGATTTGGATCCGGACAATAATATTGTTATTTTAAAATTTGAGTACACAATATCCGATCAAAAGTTCATTAAGTTAATTAGCGATTTTAATACATATTGCAAAAAATTTGAAAAAGAACCTGATTACTCTAAGAGTGAAGTGTTTGATATATTTATGAGAGCCAAGCATCGAAAGTATTTTGAAATGCTGAAAAAGGCAATTTTATTCGATGTCGACTCTAAGAGTGCGTCTCAAACAGTTTCTACAGTTCTTGACCCTTCTGATCTTGATCTTAATAAGCTGATATGCTTTCGTTGTATTAGTGCAAGACGAGATACGGAAAACAAAGAGGGCGATAATACACTATCGAGCCTTTCAAATCGTTATTATGAAAAGACTAAGGATGATGAAAGTAATCCTACAGTTGCTAATTTTGAAGATACTTTGCACTCAACCGATAAAGCGCTATCGGGAGTATATGATGGACTATTTGAGAAAGTCATAAAAAAAGTCAAGAAGTTTGGCGGAATTCGTGAAAATGAAACTGTAGTTAAAATCATTTCAACGCTTAGTCAGCAACAATTACTAAAGGGTAATACGACAGTCGTTTATGAAAGCAATAATCATCAGTTACCAGAAAGTTATAATGGCCTTGGATACTTGAACCTTATTAGCATAATTATGGAGGTTGAAATATACCTGGAAGATTTCTTAAAGAAATCTAATGAAACAGAAAAGCCAGCGGATATTAATCTTCTTTTTATAGAAGAACCGGAAGCCCATACTCATCCGCAGTTACAGTATGTATTTATCAAGAATATTAAAAGTTTGCTTATAGATGGTATTTCCGATGAACACGGAAATAGATTGATTAATCTCCAAACAATTATCACATCCCATTCCTCTCACATTGTTTCCGAATGCGATTTTGACGATATTAAATATTTTAAAAGGAGTTCTAATACAGAGGTTATTTCTCAGAATCTTAAGGAACTTGAAACCGGATATAAAACTGAAAAAGATCCTGAACGAAACCATTTTAAATTCTTAAAACAATATCTAACTCTTAACTACTCTGAAATCTTTTTTGCTGATAAGGCAATTTTATATGAAGGCGAAACTGAGGGTATATTGTTACCGGCAATGCTCAAAAAAGTTGATGAAGAACACCCATCAGAAAACGATTTGCCACTTCTTTCTCAAAACATTTCACTCATTGCAAGTGGAGCATATTCACAAATCTTCGACGAATTTCTGTCTTTTATCGGAATTAAAACTTTGATCATTACAGATATTGATTCAGGCAAAGAAAGTATATCTAAAGACAAGAACGGTAGGGATATAAAGAAGATAGTAGCATGTTCAATAGAAGAAGCCACACATACGACAAATGGTGCGCTATTGCACTATTTCGGGACTCCATTAAGCAAGAGTAGCGCAAAAGAGCCTATATCATTTTTTATGGCTTTGACACCGGAGAATAAGATTCTTCAAAAATACAACGGATTATGGGAAACCAACCCAAACGGCAACCTAATGATAGCATACCAAACAAAAGAAGCCGACAGCTACTATCCGCGTAGTTTTGAGGACGCTTTCTTTCAGATTAATAGAGAGTTTATTATCCAAAATGAGCAATTATTTCCAAGCTTAAAGTGCAAGGAGCAACTCGACGAAAAAGATGCAGATGGTCACTTTATTTACGATTCTTATGATTTGGCCAATAACTGTATTGGAAGCAAAGCTTCATTTGCTCTTGATATTCTCCTTAATAGCATTAATGATGGAAAACACACTTTTTCAAATTGGAAAATGCCACCTTATATTGAGGAGGGATTACTTTGGCTGCGACAGAATTAAAAAATCAGAAAGAATTAAGTCAAATTCTCCAGCAAATAAAAATGGGGCATCATTTTTTATTAAGCGGTGGAGCCGGAAGCGGGAAAACTTTTTCATTAGTAGAGGTATTACAATCCATCTCCTCATTAGTTCCATCAGCTCATATTGCGTGTATCACTTATACAAATGCCGCAGCTATAGAGATTAAAAATCGTGCAAGCGTTAAAAACCTGAGAGTTTCAACAATTCATGACTTTTTATGGGATTCAATTGCTCAATTTCAGAAAGAATTAAAAGTAACATTGTTGGAATTGATCAATGAGCCGGACAATGTAATAAAAAGTCCGACGCCAGGAGAAATTTATTCCAACGAATTCGAAAACGGGATACAGTATAAAGAATACGTACGAATTGGTAATGGAGAAATTTCGCATGATGAAGTGCTGCTTTTAGCTCACAGAATGTTCAAAAAGTATCCTCGTCTCTGTGATTTGCTATTGGACAAATTTCAATTTATTTTTGTTGATGAATATCAAGACACTTCTCCTTTGGTCATAGAAATATTATTGAATTTTCTCCAGGCCAGAAAAAAGAAAAACATTATTGGCTTTTTTGGAGACTCTATGCAATCAATATATGAGACAGGTGTTGGAGTCATTGATGGGTACATAGAGCAGGGCATCGTCGTTAAAGTGATAAAAGAGCAAAACCGCAGGAATCCGCAGTCTGTTATTGATATAGCAAATGCTTTAAGAAAAGATGGACTGATTCAACAACCTTCAGACGATATTTCGGCACCGAATATGAAAAATAGCGTCGTTAAACAAGGAACTGTAAAATTTGCATATTCAAAGAGTTTTGATTTAAAGAAAGTTAAATCATCCATATTGGTACAGGGGTGGGATTTTACAAATGCTAAAGAAACCAAAGAACTACGGCTAACCCACAATCTGATTGCAAATGAAGCTGGTTTTTCGCAACTTATGGAGATTTACGACAATGATCCAATTGCAGCATTTAAAAAAGCATTCAAAGAGGAAGCAAAAAAACAGAGTATCCAAATACCTAATGATGTTCCTTTTGAAGATGCCGTAGGTTTATTGAATTGGACCTATAAAAGAGGCCCCAATAAAGGGAAATCTCACTTGGATGTTCTTTTGGAAGCTCCCTCAAATAAAAAGCTTTTTGAGCACATTAAGAGATGGCCGTATGAGAAAGTCCAGAAAATTTATTTGGACAAAGATAGCCTGATTGATGACAAAGTTGTAATTGATGGTGTTACTATAAAAGAACCAAAAAGAGATCGTTTAATACAGCACTTGTTTAAGATTCAAGAACTCATCTCTTTATATGAGTCAAAGCAATATAATGAATTAATTCGAATGACCTCATTCCGTGTTCAGTCAGTTGCTGATAAAGTAAAGCTTAAAACAGCTATTGAGCATTTAAAAGCGCAAAATGGAGCTTCGATTGCAACCGTCATCAGTTATGCACATAAAGAAGGTCTTTGTATTATTGATGACCAACTTCAGGAATTTATTGATAATAACGAATATTTGTATTGGCGTGTTTCGGATATTGCATTTGTGGAAGTCCAGAATCTCTACAAATATATTGAAGGGTATATGCCGTTTTCTACCCAGCACAAAATAAAAGGGCTTGAATTTAAAAATGTGTTAATTGTATTGCACAATGGCGGCTGGAACAATTACAATTTTGAATATCTTTTTAATCACAATGTAGGTGCTATGCTGACTCCTGCTCAAAAAAGAAGCTATCCCAATATATTGCGTCGAACCCAAAAACTCTTTTATGTTTGCTGTACCAGAGCTAAAGATAATTTAGTGGTATACTATCCCTCTCCGAGTGATGAAATCTTAGAGGGCGCAGTCAATTTATTCGGAACTAAAAATTGTATCGATCTTGATGCCGAATAATTGTTAGGATGAACAAAGGTCGAAATTTAGAACTCAAAAATAAGACAGCCAAGTTCTGACTTCTTTTTTATTCGTTAACTTCAGTATTTAAGTCACTTATCAATATGAGTATTCTTTTGACCCAAATGAGGCCACCAGAAAATAAAACTCAAAAGATAACGATGTAAAAATGAAAATGGACCTATTCTGGATCTGGAAGTCTTATTTTCAGCGGGTATCTTTTTTGTAGCGTAAACCAATAATTATTATGGGAATCCCTTAAAACATTAAGTTTTAAGGGATTTTTCTTTACGCTGAATGATATATGGGGCAGAAAAGGGCAAAGTGATGTCCAGATACAAACGAAAGCCCTCAGAGCAGTAGGCGCGTGATTAGTATGAGAAAACTGCTGCGCAGCATATCAATGCATAAAGTGTTTAAGGCCGTCATGAATGAGAGAATGAGGCTGAAGTGAGCTTGTTTTTTATTTCTTTTGGGACATATTTAAGATGGTTTTTGGCGGTGGAGGCAGAGACGAAAATCACTGAGATATTGTTGAAGATCGGCCGTATGAGCAGAGATAAAGGCGTATATTCAATAGAAACTGTGTAAAAAAAGATATTTATCGAGTTTTCCGGATGGAAAATTATGGAATAATATCTTTTTTTGCTAAGTATGATTTTGCGAATCGGGGGTTTTATTCCAATATTTAAAAAAAGCTTGAAAAAAACCGTCACACATAGTAGAAATACTGTCACAGCGGGTAGACTTTTTATGACGCACATGTTATAATTTTCAGGACAGTTATAGAGGTGTATTTGTAAAGAAACACCTTGCACCTATTGGAAGAATGCTCTGTTACACATAGTCTACTTTATGTAACGAAGTGAAAAAATTAGGATGGGGATAGCTGTTGTTGTGCTTCTGATTTCTAAAAAATGCGGTAGTTTTGAAAGGGTAAACTACATAATTCTGATTGAATGATTCGACGGGTCAGAAAGGTTGTGTGGAGAGAAATGGAGAACATGTATGATATTCATTGTCATGCGCTGCAGCAGGTAGATGACGGTGCGGATTCCCTGCAGATGGCGCTTGATATGCTGGCATACGAATATACTGAAGGTGTCAGGACGATCATATTGACTCCGCATTTCCGCAAATTGATGTTTGAGACAGATGAGAAGGCCATAGAAGAACAGTTTGCTTTACTCTGTGCCGCGGCGGCTGAGCGTTTGCCGGATTTACGTCTGTATTTGGGATGTGAATTTCATGTGAATATGGACATGATAGAACTTCTGGAACAAAAGGGGAAGCGGTTTTGCATGGCGGACTCAGAATATGTTCTGATGGAGTTTTCCGGAAGAGATGGCCGGGCGTACATTTGGGAACGGCTGTATGCAGCCGTTACGAATGGATTTTATCCGATTATAGCTCACGCGGAACGTTATTCGGTTCTGAGAGACAATCTGGATTTTGTAGAAGAGATTGTGCATCTGGGAGCGAGGCTGCAGGTGAATGCCGACAGTGTAATCGGAAAGAATGGGCGGGAAGGAAAGAAGTTTTGCCAGCAATTGATAAAACGCAGGCTTCTGGATTTTGTGGGCAGTGACGCACATGATCTGAAACGCCGCCCGTCCCGTATAGCTGAGTGTGCTGCATATATTGAGAAAAAAGCAGGACATGACTTTGCGGAGCAGATATTTGTCAATAATCCAGCGGAGATTATTGAGCAGCAGATACAGTGATTTGATCTGCAAACGGAGAGTAACTGTTTTGTTGAGAATTAATCAGAATCGCCAGTGTGCCTGCAGTTGTGTGGCTACCTGGTGAAATTATTTTTGTAGGGTATGCGTTGCAATATGCTCTGTAAAGTATGAGAAGAAGCATGGCAGCCGGTAGGTTTATCGCCTTGCTGTTATGGGATTAAACTTTGTGTTTTTAGAGTTGATTAAGAACATAAAATTTGGATTTGGATTACAGGGGTGATAGCAAGTATGGGAAAGACGCAAGAAAATGGTTTAAATGGCAGTCCCAAAAGAAAAAAGAAAAAAATGCTGGAACATTGGGAAGTTGTGGCTTTTTATCTGGTTTTATATGATATGGCTGCGGTCAATCTGGCGTATTTTACAGGGCTTTGGCTGCGCTTTGATTTTCATTTTTCTAGTATCCCTCAAACATATCTGTATGCGTTTTTAAGGTTTGCGCCTTTTTATACAGCATTTACGATAATCGTGTTTTATGCATTACGGCTGTACAAAAGTATTTGGCGCTTTGCTAGCTTTAGCGAACTGAACCGGATATTTGTAGCGAGTTTTATAACTGCGATGTTCCAGGTGGTTGGTATTACCGGATTTATAAAACGGATGCCAGCCTCTTATTACATTATTGGGGCGGTGACCCAGTTCCTTCTGACGGTGGCAATCAGGTTTGCCTACCGGTATATTTTGCTGGAACGGAGCAAGCGGGAAAAGAATAGTGCAGCGGTACATAACGTCATGGTCATTGGCGCGGGGGCTGCCGGACAGGTGATTCTAAAAGAGCTGGTAAACTCTAAGGAAGCCAAAGCAAGGCCCCGCTGCATTATTGATGATAATTCAAATAAATGGGGACGTTTTATCGACGGGGTGCCGATTGTCGGCGGCCGTGACGATATTATGGACAGCGTCAAAAAGTATAAGATTGACCAGATATTGTTCGCGATCCCCACGGCTACGGTTGGACAACAGAGAGACATTTTGAATATCTGCAAAGAGACGGGCTGCGAGATGAAGCGGCTGCCAGGGGTGTACCAGCTTGTAAATGGAGAAGTTTCCCTGAGCAAGATGAAGGCTGTGGCAGTAGAGGATCTGCTGGGCCGCGATCCGATTAAGGTAAATATGGAAGAAATATTTCAGCATTTAAAAGGCAAGACGATACTCGTCACCGGCGGCGGCGGGTCTATCGGAAGCGAGCTCTGCAGGCAGATCGCGGGGCATGAGCCAAAACGGCTGATTATTTTTGATATTTATGAAAACAATGCTTACGACATTGAACAGGAGCTGTTAGCAAAATATCCGAAATTGGATCTGAAGGTGCTGATCGGATCTGTCCGAGACAGTGGGAAAGTTAACTGGCTGTTCGAGACGTATAAGCCGGATATCGTGTATCACGCGGCGGCACATAAGCATGTCCCGTTAATGGAAAACAGTCCCTGCGAGGCAATTAAGAATAATGTGATAGGTACATATAAAACGGCGTACGCAGCGTTAAAAAACGGCTGCCATCGGTTTGTGCTGATCAGCACGGATAAGGCTGTAAATCCAACGAATATCATGGGAGCCAGTAAACGATTATGTGAAATGGTGATCCAGAGCATGGATATAGTCAGTAAAGAAGGGCGGGAAGATCTACTGCCGTTGATTTATACACATGGACAAAGAGAAGATGAGCTGCATGATTCTGAGGGCAAAGCAACGGTACGGCATATGGAAAGTGCAGGAAGGCGGAAAAACAGGACGGAATTTGTGGCCGTACGTTTTGGAAATGTGCTGGGAAGCAATGGGTCGGTGATACCGCTGTTCAGGAAGCAGATAGAAAAGGGCGGTCCGGTAACGGTGACACATCCTGATATCATACGATATTTCATGACGATACCCGAGGCGGTAAGCTTGGTGCTTCAGGCGGGGACATACGCGAAGGGCGGGGAAATATTTGTATTGGATATGGGGGAACCGGTGAAGATTGATACGTTGGCGAGGAATTTGATTAAGCTGTCGGGGTATAAGCCGGATGAAGATATAAAGATTGTGTATACGGGGCTTAGGCCGGGGGAGAAGCTGTATGAGGAAAAGCTGATGGCGGAAGAAGGGATGGAAAAGACGCCAAATGATTTGATACATATTGGGAAACCGATATACATGGATGTTGAGCGATTTTTTAAACAGTTAGAGTTGCTTGCTCAATTCAGCTATGTAGAAAGCCCTGAAATTTTAAGTATTGTAGCTTTGGCGGTTCCTACTTACCATTGTAAATCTGATGAAGATAAGATACCAATCAGTGAAGATAATCATGAGGCATTAATGAAAGAATCGGCAATAACCCGGGAAAGTATCCGGCAAAGCGCTTATTATGGAAAGAAAGCTTAGAGTGTTTAGAATTGCCAGTAAAAAATTAGTGGTTATATTTTGGGTACGAAAGGGATGAAGTATAGAAAAACAGCTGACGGCGTTATTTGAACCCTTTTGTATTAAAGGTATGGATTAAAGCGTTATAATGCATTCAGGGGTGAATTTTATAAGGATAGAGATATGATGTGATTAGTTGAGAAATAAGCACACGGGAGAAAAAGTATTTATGTCTGTACCATGATTTGAAGCAAAGCATTGAAAATTTGACTCAGTTTATCGACGATGCACAATCTTGAATTAGAGTACATGAAAGTAACCTTTGAGATGAAGTGGAAGTTTATGTTGGGCGAGAAAATCAAATGAGTTTAGCGCATTGCTACTGAGAATCTTTACGGAAAGCCGAACATTTCGCATGGTACGGTTGAGAGAAAGAAAGTGATAGCGAGCGGGATAATAGGGACAACTAAGAAAAATCCTTATTTTATGCCGGTTTCGCGAGTTTTGTATTTTTTCTTTTTGATATATTTCTTTGAAAAGAATAACAAGATCCATGTATCTGGGAGGTATGATGGGTGGATTCTTGGATGCTCTGATTTTGACTCCATGATAAGAGCAGAAAAACAAAAGGAGGAAAAACAAAAAAGAGTATTCAAGTACATAGGATTAAATAAGTCACCAATGATTAAATATTATAAAGAAATAATTTGCATCAATGAATTATATTGTCAATCTCGGAGTGGTTTTCATTTTGAATTTCTCACACAATGTGTGAAGTTGTCCAAGAGTTAGAGATACTATTATTTAGGAGAAAAGGCATGTTAGAAACGGTTATTTGTGGTGGAAATGAAATTATCAAAAAAAATATACCTTTTGGCTCGCCAGATATTTCTGATTTGGAAATAAATGAGGTTGTAGAAGTTTTGAAATCCGGATGGATTACTACAGGATCTCGAACAAAAGAATTGGAGAGAAGACTAGCAAAATTTTGTAATACATCTAAGGTTGTTTGCTTAAATTCAGCTACAGCTGCGGAAGAACTGAACTTTAGAATATGCGGAATTGGCCCGGATGACGAAATCGTGGTGCCCGCATATACGTACACGGCTACTGCATCAGCTGCAATTCATTGTGGTGCTAAGGTTGTTTTTGTTGATAGTCAGAAAGATAATTGTGAAATGGACTATGACAAATTGGCTGAAGCTATTACAGAAAAGACGAAAGCTGTTGTTGCGGTAGATATTGGTGGTATCGTTGCGGACTATGATCGGATTTTTGAAATCGTTGTAAGTAAGAAGCAGCTATTCAGAGCAAAAGAAGGGAATGATCTTGGAGCAAGAATCCAGCAAGCGATAGGACGCGTTTTAGTATTTGCAGATGGTGCCCACAGTTTGGGAGCTAGCAGAAATGGAAAGATGGTCGGGGAAATTGCCGACTTTACAGATTTTTCGTTTCATGCAGTAAAGAATTTTACAACTGCCGAAGGCGGTGCTTCAACTTGGAGAGATATAACTGGAATTGATAATGAAGAGATGTATAAGCAGTATCAGCTTTATAGTCTTCATGGTCAGTCTAAAGATGCCCTTGCAAAAACACAGATAGGTGTATGGGAATATGATATTGTAGGTCCTTGGTATAAGTGTAATATGACGGATATTATGGCAGCGATAGGACTTCGTCAGCTCGACCGTTATCCAGGAATTTTAGAGAGAAGAAAAGAAATAATATCCAAGTATGATAAGGTTTGTGACGAATTGGGTGTGAGTCATTTGATTCATTTTTCTGGAGAGTCTATTTCATCCGGTCATTTATATCTCACACGAATTCCTGGTGTGACAGATGAAACTAGAAGGGAAATAATTATCAAGCTCGCAGAGCGTGGCGTGTCGACAAATGTTCACTACAAACCATTGCCAATGATGACTGCATACAAAGAAATGGGTTGGCGTATTGATGAATTTCCAAATGCATATGCATATTACGAAAACCTTATTACCTTGCCTTTACACACAAAATTAAGTGATGAAGATATTCAATATATTGTCGAGAATTTTAGGGATATAGTGAAGGCATATCTGTAATAGAGGGGGTATTTATGCTTAGAAAATGGGAACAGTTACCTGAGTTTATGAAATGTGAGGAAGTAAAAAATTATTATATAATCCTTGATCATAGAAAACGGAGCTTGCTGTTAAAAAGAGCCTTTGATATTATGGCTGCCATAATTCTCGTAATTCTTTTAGGCATCCCCATGTTGCTTATTGCGGTGTTGATTAAGATAGATTCAAAAGGTCCGGTTTTCTTTCGACAGGAAAGAGTTACCTCATATGGTAAGACATTTAGAATTCATAAATTTCGTACAATGGTTAATAATGCAGATCAAATGGGTTTGACAGTTACAGTTGACGGAGACTTTCGAATTACCAAAGTTGGCGAAAAATTGAGAGGATATCGATTAGATGAACTTCCTCAGTTGTTTGATGTATTAAGTGGAGATATGAGTTTTGTGGGAACTAGACCAGAAACCACTAAATATGTTGAGAAATATACAAAAGAGATGTATGCAACTTTATTATTACCTGCAGGAATTACGAGTGAAGCAAGTATCCGTTATAAAAATGAAGCGAAACTTTTGAGTGCAGTTGAGAATGTAGATATGGTTTATATGACTGAAGTAATGCCAAATAAAATGAAGTATAACCTAATGAGCATACAAAGATTTAGCCTTATTAGCGATATGGCAACCATGATGAGAACAATATTTGCAGTATTAGGAAAAGAATATGAGTAAGAATAATAATATCATAGAGTATCCTAAATTTTCGGTTCTTATGTCATTATATATAAAAGAAAGAACTGAATATTTTGTAGAGTGTATGGAGAGTATATTATCTCAGACTATACCACCGAGTGAAATAGTTATTGTATTTGATGGTCCATTGTCAGATGAGTTATATGCTACGGTTAAAAAATACGAGCGCTTAAATCCTGGTTTAATAAAGATTGTAAATAACAAATATAATAAGGGACTGGGATTGGCTCTTACAGATGGAGTTTTAGCTTGTTCCTATGATTTTATTGCTCGAATGGATACAGATGATATTGCACGGGAAGATCGTTTTGAAATTCAATTAAAAATGTTTATTAATGATCCGTCTTTAGATATTTGTGGAAGTCACATTATTGAATTTGATGGAAATGTAAATAATGTGTTGGCTCGGCGAGTTGTTCCGCTGACACATGAGGAGATAGCAAAGTATCAAAAGCAAAGAAGCGCATTTAATCACATGACCGTTATGTATAAGAAAAATGCCGTATTAAAGGCTGGAAACTATGAACATTGTCCGTTAATGGAAGACGATTTGATGTGGATTAGAATGCTATTATCCGGTGCTAAGTGTGCAAACTATGATGGTGATTTGGTGTTTGCTAGAACCGGAAGTGCGATGATTGAGAGAAGAGGCGGATGGAGCTACTTTAAAAAATATAGAAGTGGCAGAAAAATAATTTTGGATACTGGATATATAAGTAAATGGGACTATTTAAAAACAATTTATATTCAATTTGTTGTTGCTTTAGTTCCGAAAAAAATTCGGTTACTTATTTTTACAAAACTTTTGAGATGAGGGAGATCTTATGACATATGAAAAAGGATTGGTTAGTGTAATAATTCCGACATATAAGAGAACGGATAAGTTGCTGCGGGCCGTTAAAAGTGTTTGCGAACAATCTTATAAATATTTAGAAGTTTTGGTTGTTAATGATAATGAGAATGATGACAGATACACAAAGGCATTGATATCCCTAATGGAAACAGTCACTGATTCGAGAGTTCAATTGATTTTTCAGGAGAAACATATCAATGGTGCTGCTGCAAGAAATGCTGGCATAAAGAAGGCCCGTGGTGAATATATAGCTTTTTTAGATGATGATGATTATTGGCACATAGAAAAGATCAGAAAACAAATAGAAGCATTTAAAACATTGGATGAGTCATATGGGGCGGTTAGCACGATGTTTAAATCTTTTTTGGGTGATAAAATAATATCCAAAAGCTTGCCCTATAAAGACGGATATATATGGGAAAGCATTTTGTTACGCAGGTGTGATGTGACGACTTGTTCAATTATGATTAAGCATGAGGCGCTGGATAAGTCAGGATATTTTGATGAAAGCCTTGCAAGACATCAGGAAATACAATTGTTAGCGTATTTAAGTCATGAATATAAGATTTATTTACTGAAGGAATATTTAGTGTATGTTGATGCGTGGGGTGAAAACAACCCGTCTCCTGAAAGATTGATTAAGGCAAAGAAAGACTTTTATAAATCAGTAGAACCGTTAATGAATCAATTGTCAGATCGCCGCAAAATACGAATTATTATCATGCATAATTTTGAGGTTGCATTTGCTTTTTATAAGCAGAAAGATATGAAACAATGCGTGAAGTATTTTCTGCCAATTTTATCCAGTCCAGTAACAGTATACTATGCTGTGGAAAGAGTATTATTGCGTTTGAAATCCAAAAGGATATAACTGATGAGTAAACTAAAATATATGATTGCAAAACTAAAATATTTATTACAGGGAAGGAATAACGAAGCTATAAATGCCTATTTTAGAAAATGCGGCATTACTATAGGTAATAATACGCATATTTTTTCTGATATATCTGGTGGAGAAGGGTTTCTTATTTCGATTGGTGATGATGTAACGATTTCAAATAATGTATCCTTAATTACACATGATGCAAGCGTCTCACACTATATTGACAATGTGACGGACATATTTGGTGAAATAAAAATAGGGAATAATTGCTTTATTGGAATGAATACTACGATTTTGCCTGGAGTTTCAATAGCAAAGAATTGCGTTATTGGCGCGGGTAGTGTTTTAGCTAAGTCTATACAGGAAGAAGGAACAGTCTGGGCAGGAAATCCAGCGAAAAAAATATGTTTGGTTAGTAATTTGCAAAAAAAATATGAAGATTATGCCGTAAACCTTTCTAATAATTGTACGGATAAAGAAGATACAATACAGAAAGCAAATATGATAAAAAGATAGAAGAAAGAGAGTCTTAAATGGAAGTACGATTCAGAAATATATACATTGTTTTAATATCAGCAGTACTGGCAGTATTGGGTACACTCGCTGCAAGAGGTAGTGTCTCTATTTCTGTGATTCCAGTTCCATATATGTACGCAGTTATTATGATTATTTTTGTAATTGGTTTTTACAAAAATCCATTTATAATACCTGTGAATAAAAAATTTTTATTACTAATCGGAATATGCGCTCTTTCTGCGGCTTTTAATTCGGATACAAAAATGATTGTTTCATGTTTTTGTATGTTAGTGATTTTCTCGTATTTATTGAAGGCTTCAGAAGAATTGAGAATATATTTACTACTAGGTACTGCGTTAGGACAATTTGTGTTTTTGTTTAGATATGGATTAATTGATTCGTGGAATGGTAATAGTGTGTGCACTGCGCTTGCTTTTGTAACTATGATTGCCTTACTCTCGTATCTAACTAATATTTCTGATTTGGCAATACTACTAATTACATTCGTTGCTGGTGTAATTGTTATTATTATGTCTTCTAGAACATCAATTATTGCTTTTTTTGTTTCAATGCTTTGCTTGTTTATTATTCGTTACCGAAAAAAATCGTCTTGGCCTGTCAAACTAACTGTTTTGATTGCCTTGCTGTTAATATTTATTGTTAGATTCCGTGATAAATTATCGTTAGTTTTATTTAATAAATGGTCAAGTAGAGGTTATGAAGGGGTAAGTATCTTAACCGGAAGAGGCTATATATGGGTTAATGAGTTAAAAAACGATTGGACATGGTTGGGTAATGGTGAATCTTACTTTGACAGTATATACCATCACAACGATGCACATAATATATTTATTCAGGTATTAGGAAGATATGGGACTATTGTTTTAATATTATTCATAGTATTTGCTGCCAGCCTTATCATATGGTCGTTTAAGATGAAAAATGATTCTAAAATGTATATTTTGCCAATAGTAGTAGCATATTTTATTACAGGATTATTTGAAAATGTGCTCTTTATTGATTGTAAAATGTATATCCCATCAATTTTGATTCTGATAATTGCGGCAACACTCATAAATGATAAGAATTCGGCTGTGGAGGAAGTTAATGCAAGCGATTTATAAACTTAGATCAGTAATAGAACTCTCAAGAAACAAAATAGATACGATTTTATTATCTAAAACAAAAGTCCAGACATTGGGAATTAATCCCAATGTAGTTAATGTACCTGTTATTGTATCTCTGACATCTTATCCAGGAAGGATAGATATAGTACATAAAACAATAAAAACACTTTTAAATCAGTCATTTAAGCCAAATAAAATAATACTCTGGTTGGCTGATGAACAATTTCCTAATCATGTAATTCCAAATACACTAAATGAACTTTTACAGTACGGATTAGATATTATGTGGTGTGATAATATTAGGTCATATAAGAAACTAATTCCAGCACTGGAGTTATATCCTGACGCCATTATTGTTACGGCAGATGATGATAATTATTATAGTAAAAATTGGCTGGAAAAGTTGATAGACTCGTATAAAATGTATCCAACAGCAATATCAGCACATAAAGTAACTAAATTCTATATGGATAATGATGAATGGACCTGGAATGCTGGTGGGAGAGATTATTATAACACACCATCATTCTTAAATAAGTTGGTAGGTGTTGGCGGTGTATTGTATCCACCGAAGTGTTTATATAAAGATATTGACAATAGAGATTTGTTTATGAAATTGGCATCTACTAATGACGATCAATGGTTTTGGTTTATGGCTATATTAAAAGGAACACCTATAGTTGTTGTAACTGATCCGATAATTCATGCGAAGCCTGTTGAGGGAACTTTATCAAGTGGACTCTGGACCGTAAATGATTCTGAAGAAGGGAACTTTGCCAAGCAGTTTAATTCACTTATTGATTATTATCCTATGGCCAATGAGAAAATGAAAAAGGAATATTTACAACGGTTGGAGGAAATTTAAATGTCGTTTCTAAAACGTATGAGAAGTTTTGCTTTTACAAAGTTTTTTTATTATAGATTTAAGAATACCCCAGTAGAAAAATGGGGACATATAATTGACCAGCAGTTTTTTTTGTTAAAACGAGAGAAAATGAATTGGAAAAATCCAGAAACATTTGATCAAAAGATTCAGTGGCTAAAATTAAATGATGATAGTGAGCTCAGAACTAGATTAACTGATAAATATGAAGTTAGAAAATGGGTTAAGAATATAATAGGTGAAGAATATTTAGTTAAGCTCTTGGGGAGATGGAACAAGCCGGAAGATATTGATTTTGATTCTTTGCCTAACAAATTTGTTTTAAAAACAAATCATGGATGTGGGTGTAATTATATTGTTACAGACAAAACGAAAGTTGATCGATCAGATATACATAAAAAATTTAATAAATGGTTATCAATTAATTATGCTTACTTTTGTGGAGAATTACAATATAAGGACATTAAGCCTTGTATTATTGCTGAAGAATATATTGCAGATATCGATGGAGAAATACCCGATTATAAGGTATGGTGCTTCAATGGTAAAGCTGAATATATTATGTATTTATCTGAAAGGTCTAAGGGTCTAAAAATGGCATTTTATAATCGAGAATGGGAAAAACAAGATTTTGTATATTCTTATATAAAAAATGAGGCGGTTATTCCCAGACCTAAACAATTAGAGAAATTAATAGCTTTAGCGGAAGCCCTCTCTGCTGGTTTTTGCCATGTGCGAGTTGATTTTTATATATTAAAAAGTGGACAGATAAAATTTGGTGAGATGACATTTTCTTCGGCTGGTGGAAAATCAAAATGGAATCCTCGAGAAGCTGATTTAAAATTGGGTACATTTCTTAAATTACCTAATAGTTAAGGGATATTTGAGATGAAAAATATTAAAGCCTTTTTTTGGAATAACAAATACTTAAAGTACATTATCAATGTATTTAGTGTATTGAAGAATTATTATTTTTATCAGATGTGTTTTTGGTTAAAAGAGCTTAAAGGTAGAGACGAAAAGTATTCTAGAATTAAAGAGTTTAAGGATATTCATATTGGCGATCGGTGCTTTATTTTAGCCACAGGTCCCAGCTTGACTATAGAAGATGTGAAAAAATTAAAGTGTGAATATACATTTGGCATGAATTCTATATGTATGTTATTTGAAGATCTGGGCTGGGAAACAACGTATTATGGTGTACAAGATAAAGGTGTTTACTTAAAACTGCATAATTCATATAAAAAGTTGAAGAATACGACTTTTTTTGTTGGAGATAGTATAGATAAATGCTATAGAGAAGATTTGGAACATATTCCATTTGCGATTAATTATCTTGATCATAAGCATTCTTATAAACACTTGAATACAAAGTTTTCTAGAGATTTAGAAAAATGTATTTATGATGGATATACAATTACATACTCATTGATTCAATTGGCAGTCTATATGGGCTTTAAGGAGATTTATCTATTAGGTAATGATTGTTCTTATCCAAGTGATCCAAAGAAACAACATTTTATGGATTTCGGACACTATGACTCATCTACATTAACTGCACGTGATAGAATTATTTTTGCATATGAGTACGCAAATGAATACTTGAAGGGCACTGATGTAAAGATAATTAATGCAACGAGAGGTGGTGCATTAGAAGTATTTCCAAGAATTGATTTCGATACAATCGCGTTTAAAGAGGAAATGATATGAAAAATTTTTCGAGTAAAGCAATAAAGGCAAGCATGTTCTACATGGTAGGTAATTTGTTTGATAAAGCAATTGCTTTTATTACTATTCCTATTTTTACGAGAATGCTTTCGACTTCAGAATATGGAATTCTAAATACATATACGTCATGGGTGTCGATTTTTGCAATTATCGTAGGATTATCTTTAGGACAAACGCTTAGAAGTGCCTACTATGAAAAAAAGGGCGAACTAGAGTCATATTTATCATCTATTTATACGCTAGCAATTATTGATTTTGTGATTACAGTCTTTGTGGCATTAATAATTTCGTTATTTTTCGATTTTCAGATTACTAGATTTATGCTTGTTTTATGCGTATCCCAATCATTTATGCAATTTGTTAGAGATACGTATGCAATGAAACTAATGATGGCAATGAATTATGTAAAGAGAACATTAGTGTTAGCAGTTCCGAATATTCTGGTAGCAATATTATCCATTGTTTTTATTTGGTTTATGGATAATGATAAATATATGGGAAGAATATATGCATATGTTTTGGTATATGCATTTATTACACTTATATGTTTAATTTCTCAATTCTATAAAGGTAAAGTATTAGTAAACAAAAGTTACTGGAAATATGGGCTGTCATTATCTCTACCGCTAATATTGCATTCCATTTCCTGTGTAATTTTATCTAATTCGGATCGCATAATGATAACCAAGTTTACAAATGCTTCAGAGACGGGTATATATAGTTTGATATATAACATGAGTATGATGACTACAGTGATAACATCATCGTTTGAAAATGTTTGGATTCCGTGGTTTAGTGAAAAAATGAATGTTGGAGAATTAAAATCTATAAATCATGCAGTGTTCCCATACATTTTTGGTACGTCTGCGCTTGTTGCCGGAGTAATGTTCGTATGCCCAGAGGCATTAATGGTTCTAGCGCCAAAAACGTATTGGGGTGGAAAATACATGATTCCGCCGTTAATGTGTGCAGTATTTATTACGTTCTTATATACCATCTCGGTCAATTTGGAATACTATAAAAAATCTACAAAAACGATTGCTAAAAATACGATGATTGCTGCTAGTACAAATATAGTTTTGAATTTTATTTTTATTCCGCAGTTTGGAGCAGTGGCTGCAGCATATACAACATTGGCATCGTACATAATTTCATTTGTACTGCATTATATTGATGGTAAGCATCTTAATAAAGAATTATTTCCAATTAAATCATATGTACTTCCGTTGGTAATGGTGACAGCTTGCGTTGGAATTTATTATTTGTTTATCGATTTACTGATAGTGCGTTGGATTGCAGCTGTAGCGTATTTTGTTTTGGTGGTTTTAGTGCTTTGGAGAAAGAACATGTTACCAAAAGAAGTAACTGATAAAATTAGATTTCGAAAAGGAGAATAACAATGTCATTGTATCATGATATTTTAAATGGAAAGGAAAAAATAGCATTAGTTGGACTTGGTTATGTAGGAATGCCAATTGCTATTGCTTTTGCAAAGAAGGTTCAAGTTATTGGCTATGATCTGAATGCAGAAAAAATTGAATTGTATAAAAATGGATTTGATCCAACACATGAGATTGGTTCAGAAGGCATTAAAAATACAACTGTAGAATTCACTGCAGATGAAAAAAAATTAAAGGAAACGAGATTTATTATTGTGGCTGTGCCTACACCTGTAAATACTGACCATACGCCTGACTTAACGCCGGTTTTAGGAGCCTCAGAAATTGTAGGGCGTAATCTTTCAAAAGGTTCGATTGTAGTCTATGAATCAACAGTATATCCAGGATGTACGGAAGATGTTTGTATTCCTATTTTGGAAAGAGTTTCAGGGTTAAAATGTGGAAGTGATTTTAAGGTGGGGTATTCTCCAGAAAGAATTAACCCTGGTGATAAAATACATAGGCTAGAAAATATTCATAAAATTGTTTCTGGTATGGACGAAGAATCTTTAGAAATTATCAAAAATGTATACGATTTAGTTATTGAAGTTGGAACTCATCCAGTTAGTAATATTAAAACAGCGGAAGCTGTTAAAGTTGTTGAGAATAGCCAGAGAGATATCAATATTGCATTTATGAACGAATTAGCAATGGTGTTTGATCGTATGGGCATTGATACGAATGAAGTGGTAGATGGAATGAATACAAAATGGAATGCCTTAGGTTTCAGACCCGGTTTGGTAGGCGGTCATTGTATTGGTGTTGATCCATATTATTTCACTTATGAAGCTGAAAAACTTGGATATCACAGTCAGATTATTCTAAATGGGCGAATCGTCAATGATAATATGGGAGCCTATGTAGCTGATGCAGCAATAAAACAGATGATTGAAGCGGGTCAAGCACCGAAAAAATCCAAGGTTGTAATTCTAGGACTTACTTTTAAAGAAAATTGTTCGGATACCAGAAATAGCAAAGTTGATGATATTATTAAAAGACTTAACACATACGGACTTACTCCAACAGTTATAGATCCATGGGCTAATCAGTGTGACGCAATGCATGAATATAGTGTAAAGTTATCCCCTATGACTGAAGCAAAGGATGCGGATTGCGTAATTGTTGCTGTTGCGCACAAAGAATTTGTTGAAATGAGTTTAGATGATATTAAATCCATGTATAAAGATAAAGCCGATAATGAAAAAGTTTTATTAGATGTTAAAGGTATTTATAAAATAGATGAATTGAAAAAATCCGGATTAAGATTTTGGCGTTTATAAGGAGGTTTTTTGATGAATTTTAGAGATTTTGTGCCGACATTTATAAAGGAATATTGGAGAAAGGCAAAAATCGAATCTCTTTATAAAAATGATAATGTTATCTATACAACAAGCGTTCATCCTACTGTTAAACTAGGGAAAAGAGTGTACTTAGGTGTAAATGTTGATGTTAGAGAGAATGTATTTATAGATGATTATTCATATTGTTCCAATGGGTGTATTCTGTTTGGTAAAACTCAAATTGGAAAATATTGTAGTATTGGATATAACGCTCAAATAGGTCCACCAGAGCATCCGATAGATTTCATATCAACATCACCCAAATTGTATAGAGATAAACTAATTAAAGATCTGTGTCTATGGCCTGATGATGATATTAAAGAACCTGTTGTCATTGGAAATGATGTTTGGATTGGAAGCAATTCTGTAATTCTTCAAGGTGTAACCGTAGGAGATGGATCAATTATTGCTGCAGGAGCAGTAGTTACAAAGAATGTGGATTCATATACAATTGTAGGTGGCGTACCAGCACATCCAATCAAAAAAAGATTTGAAGATGATAGAATAAAACAATTGGAAGAATATAAATACTGGGATCATGATATAGATGACATTAGAAAGTTTATCATACATTTTTATGAAACGAGGTAAATGCTATGAAAGTGGTATCTTTTATCCCAATTAAATTAAATAATCAAAGACTTCCTGGAAAAAATACTATGTTATTAAATGGAAGACCGATGTGTGACTATATTTTTGAGACTATTAGTAATGTGGATACTATTGATGAAAAATATGTTTATTGCAGTGATGAAGCAATAAAGACATATATTGGTCCATATGAAGAACGAGGATTGAAATTCTTAAAAAGGGACACTTACCTGGATGGATTTCAAGTGAAAGGCCTCGAAATAATTGATCGATTTGTAAAAGATGTTGACGCAGAAATTTACGTCCTAACACATGTTACACAGCCGTTTACAAAAGGCTCATCTATTGAAAAAGCACTGGAAAAAGTCATTTCAGGAGAATATGATTCTGCTTTTTCTGCTGTTGTTTTACAGGATTACATATGGATGAATGGAAAACCCTTTAATTATGATATGAAGAATATTGTAAGAACCCAGGATCTTGATCCAATTTATAAGGAAACAGGAGCGTTCTTTATTTTTAGGAAAGAAGTCTTTACTGAACTTGGTCAACGTATAGGAAACAATCCATATATATATGAAATTGATCAGTTTGAGGCTGTTGATGTTGATACAGCCGAAGATTTCGAATTCGCAAAAGCAGTTGCTGCATATTTAGCAACAAAAGAATAAGGGGTGGATACAGTGAAAAACGTTCGTGTTCTTGACTGCACATTGAGAGATGGCGGTCGAATAATTGATTGTGCATTTGACAATCAAGAAATATTAGAGATTTCTAATCGCTTAGCAGAGGCTAAAATTGATATAATTGAAATAGGCTTTTTACGCGATGGAAGAAAGGTTCAATATAAGGGAAATAGTACTTTTTTCACTGATGTTGAACAAATAAGACCATTTATTAATAAAGAGAATAAAAATACTATATATGCCGCGTTCATAGATTTTGGGATGTGTGACATAGATAATCTCAAGCCTTTCGATGGTACTTCAATTGATGCAATTCGTTTTGGCTTTACAAAAAATAATTATGATGAATCTAAAGAAGAGGTTGTTCGCTGGATTAATATTATCAGGGACAGGGGATACAAATTGTTTATTCAAGGAGTTAATTCTTTGAATTATACAGATCGTGAACTTCTGGAAATCGTTGACATGGTTAATAATGTGCATCCGTATAGTTTCGGTATTGTTGATACTTATGGTGCAATGTATATGGATGATGTAGATAGATTATACAGTCTTATTGATCATAATATGCTTCCGGATATTTGTATTAATTTTCATTCTCATAATAATTATCAATTATCTTTTGCTTTTGCGCAGGAAGTAATAAAACTAAGTGGAACAAGTAATAGAAAGATTATTATTGATGGTACACTTGGTGGAATGGGTAAGGTGGCAGGTAACTTAAATCTAGAATTAATTGTTGATTATCTTGTTAGAAAAAAACACTATGATTATGAATTTGAAGAGATTCTAGATATGCTTGATGACTATATTTATAAATATAGTCTCGAACATAAATGGGGTTATTCAACTGCGGCTATGATGGCTGGAATTTACAAATCACATCCTAATAATGTTATATATTTGACTGAAAAATTCAGACTTGATACGAAGGATATCGGAAAAATTCTTTCAATGATTGATCCGGTAATGAGGCAACGATATGATTATGATAATATTCAGCGCTTATATACTGAGTATGTTGCAGACAAGATAGATGACCATGAAGCACTTAATTATTTGAGGGAATTAGCTCATGATAAAGAAGTATTTGTTATGGTGCCAGGCAATACCTTAAATACACATCGTGAGATAATTGATCGATATATTGAAGAAAAAAAACCGATCGTGATAAGTGTGAATTTTGTAGCTGATGAACCGATAGCATTTGCTTTTTTTGGAAATCAGAAGCGATATTCTCGGCTAAAAGTAAAACGAGTAACACGCCATACAATAATATCATCTAATATAGAATCAGATGATCAGAATGATGTAATAGTAAACTATCATAGTCTAATAAACCGGGGATATAATTATTTTGAAAACTCTACTATTATGTTATTAAATTTACTTAGGAGGATCAATCCCAACAAAATAACAATAGCTGGATTTGATGGATTTAGTGAAGAGACAGAAAAGAATTACTCGGATGAATCATTTCAAAATGAAAGACATGTAAATGAGTTCGCAATGTTAAACAAAGAAATAACGGAAATGCTTGGAGAAATTATAGATATAATGTCTCCGGCGTGTGAATTCAATATTCTTACACCAAGTATTTACGCGGAAAGGCTTAATTTGTCAAAAACTAAGTAAAGGAAAAGGTATAGCTTTGGATAAAAAGAAAACGAAATATCTGGTAATGGATGTGGATGGTACTCTGACAGACGGAAAAATATATATGGGAAATAGTGGTGAGATGATGAAAGCATTCAATATAAAAGATGGATGTGGTATTCATGACATCTTATTGCCAGCGGGTATCATTCCAATTATTATTACTGGAAGACAATCAGATATAGTGATAAATAGATGCCGTGAGATTGGCATAACAGACATTTACCAGGGAATAAACAATAAATTAGAAAAGTTGAATAATATTTCTTCTGATTTATCTTGTGTTGCATACATTGGAGATGATATTAATGATCTGTCCTGTATGAGATCAATAAAGAGTGCGGGAGGACTTATTGGTTGTCCTAAGAATGCTGTTAAACAGGTTTTGGATTTGGTTGATTATATATCTGACTATGATGGCGGAGATGGAGCTGTACGTGATTTTATAGAATGGATTTGTTACGGATTCAGCTAATAAAATGTTTTTTATTAGTTTGACTAAGTATATACATCAAGAAAAATCGGTTTATGGGTTGACGAGTATTGACAATGATTTTTTTGAGTTAGGAAGAAGACATGGGGTAGGTGGGAGTGTTGATAAACAGATTAAAGCTTCACAATTAAAAGTTGATTATTTCAACTGTATGTATAGATATCTGAATGGAATTATACTTGTTAATGAGGTAAAAGATTTATTTGATAAGAACAAGATTTCGTTTTTTATAGTTAAAGGACCTATTAATGCAAATTATTATTCAGATTTCTTCTTAAGAAATATGGGCGACGTGGACATTATTGTGCATCCTGAGGATTTTAAAATAGTAACTTTAGTGCTTAGTATTTCTGGCAGTTGTATTTGCTTCAACTGTTTTCACGAGGAATCCGTTGCCTGAGATGCGGTATGAATTGCATCTGTTCTGGTCCTGGAACGAGGTCTTCTTCAAAGGCAGTAATAAAATGCTGGAGGAAAATCTTTTAAACTGTCTTTTACTAGTACCATTCGGTGTATTATTGCCAGTCATATTTCATAAACGTATCGGATGGAAGCGAAGTTTTCTTTATGGCTTTTTGATATCACTAACCATTGAACTTTGCCAGCTGGTGTTACGGCGGGGGCTTTTTGAATGGGATGATATGATTCATAATGCATTTGGATGCATGTTAGGATGCAAAACGATGGAATTCATTTACAGAAAATTAAAAGCAGCTAATTAATGCTTTTTATGATATACTAAAACCCAATAGATTTATACCCTGCATGTTATGGCAGAGACCTAGAAACGTGATAATGTAAAAACAAACATAAAATGCAGAAAAAGGAGAAAAAGACATATAAGATGAATACTCATAACGAAGAAGAATTAGAAATTGATTTAAAGGAACTTTGGTACGCCATACGGCACAGAATACTCCTGATTCTGGCGGCGGGGCTTCTCGTTGGCTGCATTTTCTGTGCCTATACGAAATTTTTCGTAGACCCATCCTACACCTCGACATCCCGCATGCTGGTGCTGACAAAGGAAACCACCCTGTCGTCGCTGGCCGATCTGCAGATGGGGTCGCAGTTGACGAAGGATTACCGCGAGCTGATATTGAGCCCGCCGGTCCTGGAAGAGACCGTGACAGACCTTGGCCTGGATATGGAGTATAAGGATCTGAAAGATATGATCACTATTTCCAATCCATCGGATACCCGTATTCTGGAAATTTCAGTGGCCCATGAGGACCCGCACCTGGCACAGCAGATTGTGAATAAGCTGGCAGAGGTGTCCTCTGATTTCATCAGTGAGATGATGGAGGTAGTGCCGCCTAAGATCATTGCGGAGGGAGAGCTGCCGACTTCAAGGACAAGCCCCAGCATGAAGAAAAACGCAGTCCTTGGCGTGCTGCTGGGTATTGTGCTGGCTGTGGCAGCGGTCGTTGTGATGACGATTCTGAATGATACGATGAAATCGGAAGACGACGTTGAGCGGTATCTGGGCTTATCTACACTGGCCAGTGTACCTGACCGGAATGAGGGCTCGTCGATGAAAAAGTTTAAAAAGAAAAAGTAAGCGGATATATCTATCGGAAAAGAGGACAGAATGGCAGAACAAAAGGTAACCATCACAGATTCTAAAAAACTGAATTATTATTATGAAGAGGCCATGAAAACACTCCGGACAAACATTCAGCTGGCGGGCAGAAAGATAAAGAGCATCCTGTTTACCAGTACGTGTCCTCACGAAGGGAAAAGTGAGCTGAGTTTTCAACTGGCCAAAGAGTTTGCAAAAATCGGAAAGAGCGTGGTGCTCGTAGACGCCGATATCAGAAAACCGCCCTATGTGGGGAAACAGAAGATTAAACAGGATATTCTGGGGCTGTCGCATTATCTGTGCGGACAGGTGCCAATGGAGCGGATCTGCTATCATACGAATTTTGAAAATATGGATATTATATTTTCGGGGACTGTTTCCCCCAATCCGTCTGAACTTTTGGAAGACAGCCTGTTCACAGAACTCCTGGAGGCGTTAAAGCAGAGGTATGATTATGTCCTGGTGGATTCTCCGCCTATTGGAAGTGTGATCGATGCTGCAATTATAGCGAAGCAGTGTGATGGCGCCGTGTTCGTGGTGGAGAGCGAAACGACCAGCCACAAATTCGCCAAAAGAGCGCTGACGCAGCTGGAAAAGACGGGCTGCCGGATTCTCGGCGCAGTTCTGAATAAAGTGGACTATAAAAAAGAAAAATATTATGGGAAATATGACGATTATTATTACGGTGAAAGCAGTAGGGCAGGAGGAAAGGCATGAAAAGGAATACGAGTATTGGGAAGTTTTTCCTGCAGCTGCTGGTGTGCATTGTACTGTTGGCCGCTCTTGGATTTTTTCTGCTGTGGGATGCCCGGAGTGAGAGCGAGAAGAGCCAGAAGCTGCAGCAGGAAATGATTGATATGAAAGAAAATACCCCATCTGACCAGGGGCAGACGACGGATGAGAATACTGGCGGGACAGATCAGCAGACGCAGTCCAATTCCGCTGAACCAGAGACGATTGAGACGTCCGCCCAGCCGGCAGTAACGGCGGAGCCACGGGCCCAGGCGGCAGGCGTTGCCTGCTGGGGCGATACATTCTACAGCGGTGACGATGCGGGCTATTCATACACGGCCGCCCTGCAGCAGGTGCTGAATGAGAATGGGTTTTCTATTCCGGTAGCCAGCAAGACGCTGGAAGCGGCGGATACATTGTCGGTCATGAAGATGGCCGGCGTGTCCCAGGCTGATCTGGATGCTTACGTTGCAGCTCATCAGGAGGCGGCCGGCGGTTCGGCCCCGGTAACAGAAGTTTCTATCCGGGATCTGACGGAAGAAGAAATGGCTCGTACAGAGCTGGAGTATCTTCCGGTGCTCTTCATGGGATATTATGGAGGGTGGAATTATGATCCCCAGGAGCTGATTGAGCAGCAGCAGAAGGTTTTGGATACGTTTGGCACATATAAAGACCAATTTGTGATTGTGGGCTTGAGCCCGGCAGATGGGAGTGTGGATACGGCTGCCTATGATGCGGCGCTCAGTGCGGCCTGGGGTGAACATTATATCAGCGCAGTGTCCGTCTGCGGATCTCCAGTCCTTTCGGTGGAAGGACAGAGTGAGCTGGCCTCCGCTATTTATCAGAAGCTGATAGATCTGGGGTATCTGACGAAAGCATAGGAAGTGGAGTGAATGGACAGAAAAAAACAGAGAAAAAACACAAAGGCGATCCTATGTGTATTGATTATTGCTGTGTTAGTGATAATAGTCGCGGCTGTATTTGTTTCCGGATGGCTGCGGAAAAACAGCGGGACAGAGGGAACGGGTTCCCAGGATGCCGTGACCGGGTCAGAGGAACCTTCGGATGAAGACAGTGCTTCTGAAGAAGGGATTAAATCTGGCGAGGTCAGCTATAACGGGAAGAAGTATACCTATAACAGCCATTTGAGCAATTTCCTTTTTATTGGAGTAGATACCAGCGGAAAAAAAGATACTGCGGTAGGACACGCTGACGCCGGACAGGCAGATACGCTGTTCTTACTGAGCTGGAACAGGAAGGATGGAGGAGTCTCTATTCTTGCGATTCCCAGAGATACGATGACAGATATAGAGACGTTTGACTTGAGCGGGGAAAGCCTTGGAAAGTCCAGGGACCATATCAGCCTGTCTTATGCCTTTGGCGACGGCGGCCATAAGAGCTGTAAGCTGACGAAGGAGGCAGTTTCCAATCTCTTCTACGGGCTGCCGATCCAGGGCTACTGTTCGGTAAACCTGGAGTGTATCCCGACGTTGGCAAACGCAGTCGGAGAGCTTACAGTCACTGTGCCGGATGAAAGCCTGGAAGCTGTGAGCTCAGAATTCCAGGCAGGAAGCCAGGTAATCCTGAATGCTGATAATACGGAAACCTTTCTGCGTTACCGGGACGTGCATGCGAGCCAGAGCGCGATAAACAGGCAGGGGCGTCAGGTGGCATACCTGACCGCATATCTGACCAGGGCCAGGGAATTGTTTGGGCAGGATGCGGGTTTCGCCAGTCAGCTGTTTACAGATCTGCAGCCTTATATGGTGACAAATATGGGGAACGATCTGTTTGTGGATATCATGGGGGGAGCTTCCGGAGACGTGGCTTCCTCGATTGAGACGATTCCGGGGGATGGAGGAGAGAGCGGTTCATACGATGAGTACCGGGTAGATGATACTGCCCTGTATGAACTGATACTGGACACCTTTTATACCACAGAGGAATGAGGATGAGACAATGAAGAAAAAATATGTGGCGGCAGGGCTGTGTCTGGCGGCTGTCGTATGTCTGGGTGCCGGCATCTATATGAAGGTTCAGGAGGTTTCAGCCGGCAGGGAATATGACGGTTTGAAGGAAGAGGTTTTAACTTCTTCCTCTCCAGAAGAGACGCCGAAGGCGACGGCGCAGGCTGCGTCAACGCCTGTTGTGACAACTCCGGAGGCTGAGAAGGCGCCCGTGGTAATCCCCATAGACTTTGCGGCGCTGCAGCAGATCAATCCGGATGCCTATGCCTGGATCAGAATCCCGGGAACAGCGATTGATTATCCTGTTTTACAGCGGGAGGGAGATAACTCCTATTATCTGGATCATACGGCTGAAGGTACACAGGCAGCGGAGGGCGCTATATTTACCGAGGATTACAATACGAAGACTTTTGAAGATGTTAATACGGTTATTTATGGCCACGATATGAAAAACGGAACAATGTTTCAGAACCTTCTGAAATATAAAGATAGAAGTTTTTTTGACCAGAACAGGGAGGTAATCATTTACCTGCCGGATAAGATACTGCACTATCAGATATTTGCCGCCTATGTCTATGATGACCGGCATCTGATGGAAAGTATAAACTTTGACGATAAAGAAATTTACCAGAAATATTTGGACCGCATTTTTTCCACGCGGGATATGAGTGCCTCCATTGATACAGACATGGAGGTGGCTGCGGATGACAGGATTGTCACACTTTCGACCTGTAATGCAGCCGATTCAGAGACGAGATATCTGGTACAAGCTGTGCTGATATCTATAGATGAGTAGGATATGAAAGGAGGTGAGAGAATGAAGAAGAAGCTTTTAGGAACCATTATGGCGTTCGTACTTAGCGCGGCTACGGCTGTGACGGCTTTTGCTGCCAGCAAAGTCGGCGAAATCGCATTGCCCGGAAGCATGGAGGGTCAGTTTAAGCTGGAAGAGATCACGAAAGAGAGCTATTCCGCACTGGCTGAAAAGGCTCCCGAGGTGGTTGATGCGATCCTGGCAGTTAATGCAGGGACCAAAACCATCGAAAGCATCAAGGAGCTTGCTCCTGAGCTTGCGGCCCAACTGGAAGGAAAATCTGCTCTTGGCAAATTTGTTGAGCTGAGCGCTCTGGATGCGGCTGAGAAGTCGGCTGACGGAAAGTACGTAGTGACCCTGTCGGTTCCCGCATTATCTGATGCAGTATCGGATGTTAAGATCCTGCATTACAGCACTGAAAGAAGCGTATGGGAGATCATTATCCCTACAAAGATAGATACAGAGAATAAGCAGATTACTGCTGAATTCGAAGATCTGTCGCCGGTAGCGGTAATCGCCAACGTGGATTCCACAAAAGCTGCAGATGTTTCTAACGGAACATCTCCGAAGACAGGTGTTGGTTCATACAGCGCTTGGTTCTTCGCAGCAGCGGTTGCTCTTGGCGGAGCGGCTGTAGTTTGCTTCAGAAAGAAAAAGACAGCAGCGGATCAGCAGTAAATGATGAAGCAGACAGGAAGATGCAGTCTCATGTCACGGTAACATCGTGGCATGAGGCTGTATTTATTTTTCTGAATGTTTTTTTGCGTAGTAATAACCGCTGTAATGTATGCGAATAAGCCCGCCAAAAGGCGGGCTTATTCAGAATGCTTGCAGGTAGGCTATCGCTGAATTACGATTTCAGGACAGTCCCTTAGAAAATATTAAGAAGACTGATAAGGAATAGTTTGGCACTCATTGAGCTCAGTCCTCTTGAATTTCTCCTACTTTTACCCAATCGCGTGTCTTTGCGGATTTCAGAATTGCTTCTGAGATCAGCTCGACAGCGTAGCCGTCCCGGAAGCTGGGGGAGGACTCTGTATTCTCTGCGATAGACTTGAAGAAGTCGTAGGATTCAATGATTTTCGTCTCTGTATAGCCGATGCCCAGGGCTGGAATGGGCCACAGGCCTTCGCCGTAGGGATGGGCGGGGCCGGTATACACAGTGCGGAATCCGCGGCGGTCGTCTCCGTCCCCGGAGAAACACACCTGAAGCTCGTCCCGGCGCTCGTAATTAAAGTACAGGGAACCCTCAGTGCCGTGGATTTCAAAGGTGATATAGTTGTTGCGTCCCCAGGCGTTTCTGGTGGCTTCAATTGTGCCGAAGGCTCCGTTTTTGCATTCGACCATAAAGCAGCATTGGTCGTCCACATCGACCGCCCGGCGGGGCGCCTCAGCGCCGCCCCTTGAGTTGCCCAGGCTGTCGGCTAATCCTGTCTGGACGGGCCTGTTCTGGATATAGGTGGCGGTGCGGGCGTGGACGGCGTCGAACTCTCCCACCAGGAAGCGCAGCATATCTACGACATGAGTTCCAATGTCTCCGAGAGCCCCGCTGCCGCAGATGTCCTTTTGGAATCTCCAGGACAGGGGGGAATCGGGATCTGCAGACCAATCCTGCAGGTAAGTTCCCCGGAAGTCCAGGATTTTACCGATCGCACCCTCATCGATGTATTTCTTCGCCAGCTGGACGGCGGGGGTCCGGCGATAGTTGAAGGCAACCATCGTGTGAATGCTATTTTCTTTTGCGGCCAGGTACATGGCCTTTGCTTCGGCGGCGGTCATGGCCAGAGGCTTTTCGCAGAGGATGTGCTTATGGGCCTTTGCCGCGGCGATGGCGATTTCGGCGTGTACGTTGTTGGGGGTGCAGATATCAACAACCTGGATTGAGGGATCATTGATGATATCCTGCCAGTCTGTGGAATAAGATTCAAAGCCAAATTTCAGGGCGCCTTCTCGGGCTGCCTGTTCGTTCACATCTACAATTTTTTTCTTAACGGGTATTGCGGGCGCGGGCCAGAAAAACATTGGCATTCCTGCATACGCGATGGAATGTGCCTTGGCCATGAAGCCGGCGCCGATCAGTCCTATATTTATTTTGTCCATTGTAATATCCTCCTCTGAATATTCTCGCCTGTTGTTCACTGATGCTGTTTGCTGCGGAACGCGGCTGCAGCTTGTGCGTTGCGGCAGCGTCAGAAAGCAGGGGGCCACTTGCTGGCCAATTAGCGGCTGTAGTTTGTGCGTTGCGGGACGGCGTCAAATCACGAACTGGCGCATGTAGCGGTAGCTCAGCCTGAGGGAATCCAGGATTTTCTGGTCAGTGCCCTCGAAGGCTTTGTCTTCTATTTCAATGCAGGTATAGCCATCGTAGCCTATGTCGGTCAGGGCGGACACGTATTTGCCCCAGTCCACATCTCCCAGCCCCGGCAGCTTGGGCGACATATATTCCAGCGGATAAGCCATAGTTCCCACGTCTGCCAGTTTGTCGTGATAAACTTTGATATCCTTGTAATGCACATGGAAAATTTTATCTCTGAACTCATACAGCGGCCGTATGTAATCAATTCCCTGCCATATAAAATGGGATGGGTCGTAGTTAAGGCCGAAGCAGCTGCTCGGAATCAGTTCAAAAGCTCTGCGCCAGATGGCCGGCGTGGTCATGAGGTTCTGGCCGCCGGGCCACTGGTCAGGTCCGAAGAGCATAGGGCAGTTTTCTATGGCGATTTTTACCCCGCATTCCTCGGCCATACGGATCAGCGGCGTCCAGACTTCCTGGAAAACTGCCAGATTTTCTTCTACGGTTTTTGTCTGGATTCTGCCGATGAAGGTAGTGACAGTCCCGACGCCGAGCCGGGGCGCCGCCTGAATCATTTTCTGCAGATGGGTTACGGCCTGTTCCCGCTTTTCCAGATCATCTGTTAGGGTATTGGGATAATAGGCCAGTGCAGAGATTTCTACCCCGTGTCTGGAGCAGAGGTCTCGAATGGACTGTATCCTGTTGCCGTCCAGGGATTCAATATCAATATGAGTGACTCCGGCGTATCTGCGGGAGGCTTTTTCATGGGGCCAGCATGCGGCCTCGATGCATTCGTAGCCGATGGAGGCGGCGGTTTCGACAACCTGTTCCAGAGACAGATTTTCCAGTATGGATGTGATAAAACCAAGTTTCATTGTAGGAACTCCTTTCGTGAGATTGCGGCAAATCAGTTGGAATCAAATTATTTGCGCAAATTTTTCTTAAGGATATTATGAATCATAAGTGGAGGAAATGTCAATAGAAAATAATAAAATTAAAATCTCAAATAAGAATCAGGTAAAACAGCACATAAATGCAAGGGATTTTTTGTGAATAATGACCACAACTGCACGAAATACCAAAAAGTATTATTGAAAAACGTATTGACAATGCACAAAAGATCATGTATCATAAAATAACAAACAAATTTGCGCAAATAAAAACGAACATATGGAAATAGGGAAAGGAGAACGGGAAAATGGTTAAGCTCGGATACATGACCAACGCTTTTGGCCCGCTTGTCGGGACAGGCGGAGGCGTCACCTGCATGAAAGATGTGGGATATCTGACGATGGGCAGCGATGAAGACGCGGTCAGAGCGATTGCATCCAAAGGATACAGCTGCATTGAGATTTTTGAAGGCAACATCACGAATTATGAGAATAACCCGCAGGAGCTGTTGGATATCTGCGGCAAATATGGAGTTTCCATTCTGGGAATCTGCGTGGGATGCCATTTCATTTATCAGGATGCGCTGGAGGATGAGCTGTATAAGGTGAACAGGATCAGTGCTCTGGCGAAGAAGCTGGGCGCTAAGCACATTGCGTTCTGCGGTGGGGCGATCCGGGGTAAGGGAATTCAGGAAGGCGACTATGAGCTTCTGGCCGCGGGCATGAACGAAGCGGCGAAGATTGTGAGAAGCCATGGGCTGATTGCGAATTTCCATCCTCATCTGGGCTCTCTGGCAGAGAATCCGGAACAGATAGACCGTCTGTTTGCGCTGACAGACATCAGCTTCTGCCCGGATACGGCGCACCTGGCCGCCGGCGGGGGAGATCCGCTGGAGATCATCAGGAAATATTATGACAGAATCCAATACGTACATCTGAAGGACCTGAGCGCTGAGGGGGAATTTGTCCCGCTGGGCAGGGGAACGCTGGATCTGGAGGGTGTTATCAATTTTCTTAAGGAAAAAGGATACAGCGGAGACTGGCTGGTTGAATGCGACGGATATTCCGGCGATCCGGAAGAAGCCGCAGGAATTTCCTATGAATATCTGAAAGGGAAACTGATTTAGTTCTATATAAGAAAGGGGAACAATATGAAAAGAAAAGTATTGGCAATGGCAATGGCGGCGGTTATGGCATTAGGGCTGGGAGCCTGCGGGGAAGCAGCTTCCTCCAGCACGGCAGGCAGCGCGGCTTCTGAGAGCAAGAGCAGCAGTCAGTCTGCGGCTTCCGCATCCAGCAGCGCTTCATCGGCGTCCGGCACATCTTCCGCGTCCGGCAGTTCATCTTCGGCTGGGAGCGATTCAGGAGCGAAAGCGGGTACAGGGGAAATCCTCTCTACCGGACCCAACGGGGAGACGGCTACACCGGCGACAGAACTCTCACTGACAGACGAAGAGATCGAGGAGATTAAAGCCGGCGGCTATACGGCAGCCATCTCTTTCCACTACGGCGGCAATGACTGGTCAACCGCACAGCGGCAGGGCCTCGAAGATACATTTAAAAAACTGGGGATTGAAGTAGTTGCGGTAACAGATGCGGATTTTGCGCCGGAGCAGCAGGTGGCAGATCTGGAAACGATCATGGCGAAGAAGCCGGACGTTCTGGTCAGCATTCCGACGGACGCCACATCCACGGCAGACGCTTACCAGCGCGTGGCTGATGCGGGCACGAAGATCGTATTCATGGACAATGTACCGGCCGGTTTTAAAGCGGGCGAGAATTATGTGAGCTGTGTATCCGCCGATAACTATGGGAATGGCGTGATCGCGGCGCAGCTGCTGGGCGAGAAGCTGGGCGGCAAAGGCAAAATCGGGATTATCTTTTATGACGTGGATTTCTTTGTAACCAACCAGAGGCTGGAAGCTTTTGAAAAGACAATCGCTGAAGAATATCCGGACATTGAGGTAGTGTCCAAGATGGGATTTACCGATGAAGGCGCCTGCGATGTGGTTGCGGATGCCATGATCACTCAGCATCCGGAAGTGGAAGCGATCTTCTGCCACTGGGATATCCCCTGCGAGGGTGCCATGTCTGCACTGAGAGCTGCCGGACGCGACGATATCTATCTGAGCACCATCGACCTGGGCAACAATGTGGCGAAGGAAATCGCTCTCGGAAATATTGTGGGCCTTGGCGCGCAGCTTCCTTATGACCAGGGTGTTGCGGAAGCGACGCTTGCAGCGTATTCCCTGCTGGGCAAGGATGCCCCGGATTACGTGGCTGTTCCGGCTAAACGCGTGGATCAGGTAAATGTTCTGGAAGCATACACCGACGTTTACCATATCGATCCTCCGGACTGGCTGGTAACCGCGGCAGAGGAAGGGAAGAAATAACGTAACAGGATACGCACATACATATTCAGGACGGAAAGCAGAGGGTGCCCCCCGGGGACGCCCTCTCGCTGAAAAGAAATGTAACAGTTCAGCCTCCCGGCTTCACTGTCACAAAGAAACTGATAACGGCTTAGAATGCAGGTGGTAAGATGGATCAATATGTATTAGAAATGAAAGGGATTGAAAAATCCTTTGGGGTGCCTGTGCTGAAGGGCGTGGACTTTTCCCTGAAAAAGGGGGAGGTGCATGCGCTGGTCGGCGGCAACGGAGCGGGTAAGTCCACGCTGATGAAGATTATGACAGGCGTGTATTCCAAGGATGCGGGCACAATCTTTGTGGACGGCCGGGAAACTGCCATCCACGATACCCATGATGCAAAAAATAACGGAATAGCCATGATATTTCAGGAGCTTTCACTGGTTCAGACCATGACTGTCGCGGAAAATATTTTTTTGGGACAGGAGGTGACTAAGAGAGGGCTGCGGGATACCGGATATATGAATCAGAAAGCCCATGAGGTTTTGAAGGAACTGGGAATCGATGTGGACCCCCAGGCCCAGGTGAACTCTCTCAGCGTCGGCCTGAGCCAGATGGTGGAAATTGCCAAGGCAATGGCCAAGGAGGCCCGAATCCTGGTGTTCGATGAACCCACCGCATCTTTGTCAGATTCTGAGACGAGGCAGCTGTTTAAGATGATTTCGGATCTGAAGGCTAAGGGTGTTTCCATGGTCTATATCAGCCACAGGATGAGCGAAATCCTGCAGGTGGCGGATTCGATCACGATCCTGAGAGACGGCGGCGTTGTGCACAGCGGCCCCACAGCGGGGATGACGCTGGACGACATCATCCTTCATATGATCGGCGGAGGCTCTGGCAAGAAGTTTGACTGGGTGGAGAGGGAGTACGATGCGGACGGGGAAGACCTGCTGAGGGTGGAACACCTGAAGGTGAATGAGAAAATCAGCGACATCTCCTTTTCCCTGAAAAGGGGTGAGATTTTAGGGCTTGCCGGACTGATGGGAAGCGGAAGGACGGAGCTTCTGGAAACTCTTTTCGGAATCCGGAAAAAGTTGGGCGGGACGGTGACGCTCCATGAACGGCCCGTGAATGTTAAAAATCCGGGAGAGGCTGTGAAGGCGGGCTTCGCCCTGATTCCGGAGGACAGAAGAAAACAGGGATTGGTATTGATACACTCTGTAAAAGAAAACGCGGTTTTGCCTAAAATTACCCAGTTGACGAAGAACAAGGTTTTTGTGGATGAGAGGAAGGCAGACGCCCTGGTGGAGGAAAATGTGAAGGCGCTGAATATCGTCACAGATCACATCCATAAGCGGATTAATCTGCTGTCCGGAGGGAACCAGCAAAAGGTGGTCATTGCGAAGTGGCTCAATATGAACCCAGAAGTCATGATGCTGGACGAGCCTACGGCGGGTGTGGATATCGGGGCGAAATCCGAGATCATTGACCTGATGAGAAAATTTGCGGATGAAGGAAAGGGCGTAATTTTTGTATCTTCAGAGCTGACGGAGCTGATGGCGGTCTGCGACAGGATCATCACTCTGTACGACGGTAAAATAACCGGACAGATCAACCGGAAAGATTTGCATACAGAGGAGGAATTACAATATGCAATCCAGAAAAAATAAAACAAGAGCGATTCAATGGGATAAATACATGGTCTATATCATTTTTGTCGTGGTATTTATCCTGTTTGCCATCTTCCTGGGCGGCAAAGGCTTTCTGGGAGCCAGCAATCTGATGAATATCCTTCGCCAGACTTCGATGATTTCTGTCATGGCTGTGGCAGGAGTGTTTGTGATGGCGGCCGGGCAGATTGATCTGACGGTAGGAGCCGTAGCCGCGATGACGGCGATGCTGGTCTCACTGATCCTGCGCTCCACCAACAGTATTCCGCTGGCGCTCATCGCAGGCCTGGGATTCGGAGCGGCTGTCGGCTGTGTAAATGGTCTTCTGGTCACAAAACTGGGCCTGCCGGCGTTCCTGGCTACTATGGGAATGATGCAGATTGTCCGCGGCAGCGCTATGTGGATCACTGATACTGCGGCTGTGCCGATTGACAATAAGGCCTTTAATACAGTGTTTGGTATAGGGAATGTAGGCCCGGTTCCGATCCTGATTATCTGGACAGTTATCTTTTACATCATCGGCATATTGATTTTTAACAAAACTCCCTTCGGACGGCATACTCTTGCTACGGGCGGCAACGAGATGTCGGCAAAATACAGCGGCATCAATACGGTAAAGGTTAAGGTGATTGCGTTTACCATGTCCGGAGCCTTTGCAGGAATTATGTATGCGGCGCGGCTGCAGGCCGGAAGGTATTCTTACGGCGACGGGGACGAGATGTCAGTGATCGCTGCCGTGGTTCTGGGCGGGACCTCCATGTCCGGCGGTACCGGGTCGGTGATCGGAGCGCTCTTTGGCTCTGTCCTGATGGGGATGATCAATAACGCGCTGATCCTGGCAGGGCTGAGTACCGCCCAGCAGACGATCGTAAAAGGCGCGATCATCATTCTGGCAGTTGCAATCAGCAATGTGGCCCAGAGAAAAAAGATTAACTGATGGGAAGTAGACAAATATAAACAAGAATCAGGAGGAAACTGTCATGAAAAAACTGAATGTCGGACTGGTAGGAGCAGGATTTATGGGAAAGGCGCATGTGGTCGCATATTCAAATATGCCAAAGCTGTTCTGGCCTGCGCCTGCAATGCCGGTTTTAAAAACGATCTGCGATATCGTGCCGGAGATTGCGGAAGATTCCAGAGAAAGATTTGGGTTTGAAAAATGCTGTACGGACTGGCGGGAGATCGTCAATGATCCGGAGATCGATGTGGTGAGCGTCTGCACGCCCAACAACGCCCATGCCCCGATCGCCATCGCGGCGCTGGAAGCGGGCAAGCATGTGATCTGCGAGAAGCCTATCGCCTCTACGCTGGCTGATGCGAAGGCGATGGCGGACGCCGCGGCGAAGGCGGCGGAAAAAGGGATTATCAGTATGAACGCTTATCAGTACCGCCGGGTGCCGGCAATTGTCCTCGCGAAAAAATTTATCGATGAGGGATCTCTGGGTGAGATTCTGAACGTGAGATGTACATACCTGCAAAGCTGGTCCGCAGATCCGGATTCTCCGCTGTCCTGGAGATTCCAGAAGGATATCGCGGGAGCCGGGACGCTGGGTGATATCGCCTCCCATGTCATTGATATCGCCCAGTATCTGGCGGGTGATATTGACGAGGTGGTTTCCATGATGAAGACCTACATAACAGAACGCCCGGTACAGGAGGGCGGCGTGGATCTGCTGGGAACCGTCAAGCTGGGGGCGGACGCGCCGAGAAAAGCGGTGGATGTGGACGATGAGGATTCGTTCCTGGTGAAATTTAAGAGCGGCGCATCGGGAAGCATTGAGGCCACCAGAAATGCCTGGGGCCGGAATAACTTCATCACCGTTGAGCTTCACGGAACCCTTGGAAGTGTATATTTCAACTATGAACGTCTGAATGAGCTGCAGGTATGCTGGGCAAAGGACCCGGACGACAGGAGAGGATTTAAGACCATCTACACCGGCCCGGCCCACTTCTATGGGGACGCCACCTGGAATATCCCCGGAATGAACATCGGCTATGGGGAACTGAAGGCTATTGAGATGTTTGATTTCATCAGCGCTATTGTAAACGGCCAGCAGCCTTCCACCAGATTTGAGGTGGGCTATAGGGTTGAGAGAGTCTGTGCGGCTGTGGCTAAATCTGCAGAGAGCAGGCAGTGGGAAAAGGTAGAGGACTGATGTCTTCTGTATCAGCTTATAAGCCGGAATGGGGAGGGCAATCCTTTGGGATGCCCTCCCCATTCCGGCTTATCTGTTAAACCAGGGGTTCTTCGGATTCTGCTGCTATATAATTCGCACTTTTTTTGAATGCCTGTTTCAGCTCGCTGGGAGGCTCCTCCTTGAAGATTTGTGACCAGGATTTCAAAAGGTTGGCGGGCGTCACGCTGATGGGTTCTATCCCTATAAAAGAAGGTGTTTTCTTGCCCAGCATTGCGTTGGCGGCGGCCAGCGCGATGGCCTGCCCCTGTTCGTAAGAGCACTGTGCGCTGATCATCTTGATCATCCCGCCCTTAGCCATGTTCAGGGCGTCCGGGTAATCCAGATCGCCGGTGACGATGGCGATATCAGTCCGGTCCAGCTCTGACAGGGCGCGGATGGCTTCCAGCGCGGGCCCGTCCCAGGAGACATACAGTGCTTCGATTTCCGGATGGTGTTTGATATATTTTAAAGTGTTTTCGTAGACCTCCGTTTCCCGGTGGAACTGGATATTGGCGCAAATCTGTATGGAGGGATATTCCTCGGTCAGAACCTGTATGGCGGCGTTGTCTCTCTGGTTCGTGGCGTAAAAATCAGCGTCGTGAGTGATCAGGGCCGCCTTTGTCAGGGAGTGCCGGAGCATATATTCGCCCAGGCCGTGGCCCATGTTGCGCCCGTGAGAATGCTCGTTGACGGAGACGCAGGAGACGTAATCGGATACGGTAAGCCCCTCGGGCACATTGGATATCAATACCAGCCGTGAACTGCCTGATACGATGCGCTGAAATGCCTCTGAGGTCTCCCGGTTATCCGTAGGAATGGCGATGATAATATCAGGCTCCAGCAGCCGCAGGCTGTCCAGCTGGCGGCATTGAAGGGAAGGATCAAAGTGGGCGTCTGTGATGGCGATGAGGGAGATCCCCAGATTATCGAAAACATCCCTGATACCCTTCTGATGCAGCTCCATCCAGGCCTTCCCAGCGTAATGGAAGGAGATCGCCGCCGTCAGATGGCGGCTCCGTATTTGTGCGATCTCGCTGTCGTTCAGGGAAAGGGAGCTGGGAGAGGCAGCACGTTCGCCAAACGGCCCCCGGCCGATCCCGCAGGTGGATTCACGCACATTAATTTTGGTGCTGAGGGAACGATGGATATATATTTCTTTTAGGGCGGGCACGTTGGCTGCCTCGTTGTTCCTGATCCTCTGCAGAAGCATCTCCACCGCCATCCGCCCGAATTCTTCTGTGTTTTGGCTAATGGTTGTAATGGCGGGCGTGTGCAGCGCGGACCATTCAAAATCATTGAAGGTGACGATGGAGAGAGATTCCGGGCATGGGATGTTGTGCAGGCGGATGTATCTGAACACAGGGGTGACCAGAGAATAATTGGCCACAAAAAGCGCGGTGGGTGCAGGCTGTTCGTTAAAGAGAAGGGAGTCCAGAACTTCATACGCTTCAGTTTCACTCTGCACCTGGGGATGGACATAGCTCTCCTTGACGGCGATGGAATAATCGTTGAGTGCGCTGCGGTATCCCTCGAGACGTTTAGGGCTGCGGTCTATGCTGCGTCCGATGTAGGCGATCTGCTCGTGGCCGTTTTTTATCAGATGTTCAATGGCCCGGTAGGCTCCCTCGCGGGTGTCCGAGGTGATGGTGTCCGCCAGGTAACCTTCCGTTTCTCTGCCGAGGATCACCACTGGGACCGACTGACCGCTCAGGATCTGATTCGTGATGTAATCTCTTTCGTCGGGAAACAGTATGATGCCGGAGATCAGTCTGGATTCAATGACAGACCTGAGGAAGGCGGCCAGAGAATCAGCCTGGCTGCTGCAGAGGACGGTGAGCAGAGAATATCCGCTGTCCTTCAGGTGGGATTCGATCTGGTGCTCAATCTGCTTCTGGAAATTGCTCTTTTTTTCTGTGATGAGAAGCAGGATATATTTTTCTGAGGTTTGAGCGGGCGCGGCTATGGGCGCCCTTTTTCCTTTTTTGATCACAAAGTTTGGGGGGACTTCCAGCTCTTCAATCGCTTTCTCTACACGTTTTACAAGCTCTGGGCTGACATAACGCGTCTTATTGACCACATGAGATACAGTAGATGTGGATACTCCGGCCATTTTCGCAATATCATTGATAGTTGCCATATGAAAACTCCTTATTGGATGAAAATATTGTGAAAGGTTATAGATACATTATATAAGTAGGAACAGGTACTGTCAATAAAATTTGCGCAAATAAGTAATGGCACTGTAACGCTGAACTGGACGGTATTTTCCCGGGCCGGGTGGAATTCCTCTTAAGATTGATTGCCGTACTCCTGACAGTATGGTATAATGTCGTGAGACATTGTACCGGCAGAGGGCTGCGGCTGAGATATGTGAAATCTTTCCAGGCAGCTTGTGTGCATCCGGCGGTGGGGCATTGCGTCCGGAGGGATGGTATCATGGATGCCGGTCATTTGACAATAACGTTCTGGAAAGTATCCTCCAAAGCCGGAGACAGGAGCGAAAATTGTTCTTGTCGGGCGGAGGCCGGGAAAAGGGCCGTAAAATGAATGGCAGAAAGCCATATTCAGAAAGGAAGGTTGTATGCAGTACAGAAAATTTGGCCGCACGGGAGTGGAAGTTTCAGCGCTGGGGTTTGGCTGCATGCGTTTCCCCTTAATTCAGAGGGACGGGGAAGAGCGTGTGGATGAAGAACAGGCAGCCGCCATGCTGCGCTATGGAATTGATCACGGATTAAATTATGTGGATACGGCATACCCGTATTTGAACGGCAAATGTGAAGCGGCAGTTGGAAGGGCCCTTCAGGACGGCTACCGGGAGAAGGTTTATCTGGCTACAAAATCACCAGTCTGGCTTCTGAAGGAGGAGGAAGATTTCGACAGGATTCTGGAGGAGCAGCTGGAGCGGCTGCAGACAGAGTATATCGATTTTTATCTCCTGCATGCCCTGGATCAGGAACGTTTTGAAAATATCGTGCTGAACATGCGTCTGCTGGATCACCTGGAAGCCGCGAAGGCGGCCGGGAAGATCAGGCATATCGGTTTTTCATTCCACGATTCCTTCGAGGTGTTCAAAAAGATTGTGGATTATTACAGCGGCTGGGAATTTTGCCAGATTCAGTATAACTATGCAGATACAGAGCACCAGGCCGGGAGAAAAGGACTTCAGTATGCGGCATCTAAGGGGCTGGGAGTTGTGATTATGGAGCCTCTGCGGGGCGGAAAGCTGGCAGCGCCGGCGACGCATCTGGCAGACGTATTTCCGAAAGAACGTACTCCTGTGGAATGGGGCCTGGATTTTCTGTGGAACCAGCCAGAGGTCAGCCTGGTTCTGAGCGGCATGAACTCTATGAAGCAGGTAGAGGATAATCTCAGCTATGCCTCCCGTTCCGCTGCTGGTATGCTGGACACTTCCAGTGAGGAGATGTACCGGAAAGCCGGAGAGATTTTCAATACGATGGCGCTGGTGAAATGCACCCACTGTGAATATTGCCTGCCGTGCCCTTCGGGTCTCAATATCCCGGAGATTTTCAGCATCTATAATCAGTCGGCTACAGATGGAATGGATGTGGCAAGGAAGAAATACGCGCTGCTGGACAAAAAAGCGGATGAATGCATCCGCTGCAGGCGCTGTGAAAAGGCGTGCCCTCAGCACATTGGCGTCAGCGCCATGATGCTGGATATCGGTGAAGAGCTGGAAGCTTGAGAAGCGAGAATACCGCGGCGCCGTCAGGGCCAGGCAGGGCACTGACTTTATGTCCGCGGGAATAAAATGAAGAGAGGTAGAATGAAGTGAGACTGGAAATCAAAGATCTTCATAAGCAGTTTGGAGAGACGGAAGTTCTCCATGGAATTTCCTTTTCCGTGGAAAGTGGAAAAGCGCTGGGATTGCTGGGCAGAAACGGAGCGGGCAAGACGACGACTATACGGATTATTATGGACGTGTTCAAGGCCAACAGCGGACAGGTGCTTCTGGACGGCCAGCCAGCCTGGCAGCAGAAGGTGAATATAGGATATCTGCCGGAGGAACGGGGGTTGTATCCGAAGAAAAAAGTCAATGAACAGATTGTGTATCTGGCGTGCCTGAGGGGAATGAAGGCGGCAGACGCGAAAAAAAGCATGCGCTACTGGCTGGAACGCCTGGGCGTGGCGGAATACGAGAACAGGAAGCTTGAGACGCTTTCTAAGGGTAACCAGCAGAAGGTTCAGCTTGCGCAGACTCTGGTCTGCAATCCGGATGTGATCATCCTGGATGAGCCGTTTTCCGGACTGGACCCTGTCAATTCCCAGGTCCTGAAAGATGTGATTTCAGAGCAGATCGACCAGGGAAGGCTGGTGATCTTTTCCAGCCATCAGATGAACTATGTGGAGGAATTCTGCGAGGATATCGTCATCATTAACCGGGGGCAGATTGTCCTGGGCGGGAATCTGAGGGAGATTAAAAAGGATTTCGGCAGGGATCGTCTGGTCCTGAGCCTGGCAGACCGGGACGGGGAAGAGACAGTGAGGCTTGTGAAAGAACAGTTCAGGGAGCTGGTGACCGTGATGGGACAGCGGAAGGAGCAGGCAATTCTTCAGTTAAAGCCAGAGATCAGCAAAAAACAGCTGATGACGGCGCTGGCGGAAGCAGATTTGGACGTGGAGAGCTTTGGGAATTATGAGCCTTCGCTGAATGACATCTTTGTAGAAAGTGCAGGTGACCAGGTATGAAACAGTTCTGGACCGTTTTAAAATTTGAGCTGGGCAATTACTTTAAAAACAAAGGTTTTGTGATGACCACGGTTCTGATCGCCGTGATCCTGTCAGGAGTTATTATCGTACCGACCTTTTTCATGGGGAACTCGAAGTCCGGCGACAGCGGTGAGCATGCAGTTACAGTGGCTGTGGCGGACGAGGCGGGAGTGATCTCAGACAGAGAAAGCTTCGCAGCGATGCTTCCGGACTATCAGCTGCAATTTCTGGACAGCGAAGATGCTGTGAAGGAAGCGGTGGAATCGGAGGAAGCGGAAAAAGGCTTTCTGGTCCAGGGGCCGGACCAGTACACGTATGTCCTGAAGAACCGTTCTGTATTCTCCGAGGGGCAGGACCCCTTTGAAGAGGCTCTGGCGAAAAATTACCGGGCGGCGGAGCTGGCCCGGGAAGGGATCGACGCGGCTGAGGTGGAGAACATTTATGCCCAGCCTATGAAGTCTGAGACTATGATTCTCGGCAAAGACAGCGCGATGAATTACTGGTATACTTATGCGCTGATATTTATTCTGTATTTCCTGATTATTTTCTACGGTCAGATGATCGCGGTTTCCGTGACGACCGAGAAGAGCAACCGGGCCATCGAGATATTGGTGACCAGCGTGGACAGCAACAGCCTGATATTCGGCAAGGTGCTGGCGGGTGCCATCGGAGGTATCGTACAGGCAGGAGTGATATTGGGCAGCGCCCTTGTATCCTACCATGCCTTTGCAGACGCATGGGGCCATCAACTGGATTTTCTGTTCCAGATCCCTGCCGTGGTATGGGCAGCGTTCCTGGTGTTCGGCCTCATGGGGTATCTCCTGTATGCCTTTATTTTCGGAATGGTGGGCGCGCTCGTGTCAAAAACGGAGGATATCAGCAAAAGCTCCAGTACAGTCATGATTATCTATATGGCGTCTTTCTTTGTTGCGATCTATGGCATGATGATGCCGGACACTATGCTGGTGAAGGTGGCGTCCTTCATACCGTTTACATCCAGCAACGGAATGTTGTTGCGGATCGCCTTGGGCACTGTGGCGCCCTGGGAAATCATGATATCCGCGGTGCTGCTGGGAGGAAGCTGCATACTTGTAGGGGTTCTGGCCGCGAAAATTTTCCGCTTCGGAACGCTGATGTACGGCAATCCCATCAAGCTGTCCACAGCTATTAAAAAAATCCGGGAGAAATAAGCAATGGATATGTATCGTCTCGTAGTTCTGGATTTGGACGGAACTCTGACAAATAATAGAAAAGAAATCACGTCCCGGACCCGGGAAGCCCTTCTCCGTTACCAGGAGGAGGGCGGCCGGATCGTGCTGGCGTCCGGCCGCCCCACATATGGGGTATGGCCGCTGGCCAGGGAGCTGAAGCTGGATGAGTACGGGAGCTATATCTTGTCTTTTAACGGCGCCGTGATCACAGAGTGCAGGCAGGGAGAAGTGCTGTTCCGCAGGGAACTGCCTCCCGATGTTCCTGCCCTTCTGGCGTCCATGGCCAGGGAATACGGCACGTCCCTGCTGACGTACCAGGATGACTGCATCTGCACGGAGACCCCCTGGGACTTGTATGTGCAGAAAGAAGTGATCTGTACAAAAATGAAGGTGAGAGAACTTAAGAATTTTGCGGAGGAAATTACGTTTCCTGTGGTGAAATGCATGCTGATGGAGCGGGGCGGTTATCTTGCGGGAGTAGAAGAAAGGCTTAAAGAACGGATCGGCAGCAGGCTGAGTATCTACCGTTCCGAGCCGTATTTCCTGGAGGTTATGCCGGAGGGAATCGATAAAGCCAGATCCCTGACCCGTCTGCTGGAAATGACCGGCATGGGGGCGGAGGATATGATGGCGTTTGGCGACGGCTATAACGATAAATCTATGATCATGATGGCCGGCTTCGGCGTGGCCATGAGAAACGGGCAGCCCTCTGTGAAAGCAGTGGCAGATTACGTGGCTCCGTCCAATGAAGAAGACGGAGTGGCCTATGTGATCGAAAATATGCTGGATGGTGAAAAATTGGGTTGAAATTTTCTCCGTCTTATGGTAAGATGGGAACGATCTGAAACGCCTAGTTAGCTCAGTTGGTAGAGCAGAGGACTGAAAATCCTCGTGTCTCTGGTTCGATTCCGGAACTAGGCACGAACAGAAGAGGGCTGTCGCTGTTGCGGCAGCCCTTGAACTTTTTAAAGACTATTTTTATATCAATTGGGTTTTATCCGCTTTCTAAAATGGTTTGCAAAACACTGGCTCTCAACGGCGTTTTGTGATATGATTATCGATGAATATTTCAGAAGGCTGTGGTTAGAAAAATCTTGAATATAAAGGAGAATTGCTATGTATGATGTTACGGCGTTAGGCGAGATTCTGATTGATTTTACACCCTATGGCAGCAGTGAGGGAGGACGCGCCCTGTTTGAGCAGAATCCGGGCGGGGCTCCGGCAAATGTGCTGGCGGCGCTGCAGAATCTGGGTCAGAAGACGGCGGTTATCGGTAAAGTCGGGGATGATATGCACGGGAAGCTGCTGAAGGAGACGCTGGAGAAGTGCGGTGTGGAGACAAAGGGAATGATTGTCGATCCGGATTATTTTACTACTCTGGCATTTGTGGCGCTGAAGAACGGGGAAAGGAGTTTTTCTTTTGCGAGGAAGCCCGGGGCGGATACGCAGCTGCGGGAGGACGAGGTGGATACAGAGATACTGAAGAATACCCGGATCTTTCACTGCGGCTCTCTGTCGCTGACGGATGAACCGGCCAGAAGCGCTACCTTTTATGCGATCCGGTGCGCGAAGGAGGCGGGAGCGTTGATTTCTTACGATCCCAATTACCGGGCGCTGCTGTGGAGCAGCCGGGAAGAGGCCAAGGAACAGATGCGCTCTGTGATCCCCTATGTGGATATCATGAAGATTTCAGACGAGGAGACGGAGCTTTTGACCGGAGTGGAGTCGCCGGAGGCGGCGGCAGGGGAGCTGATCCGGCAGGGAGTGGCGTGCGCCGTGGTCACTCTGGGCAAAGACGGAGCGCTGTTGAGGACGAAGGATTTCATGGTGCAGGCCAAAGGGGCGGAGCGCGAAGTGGTGGATACTACAGGCGCGGGAGATTCTTTCTGGGGAGGAATTCTTTCCAGATTCGCGTATTATAATGTAAAACCGGGGGATCTGACAGAAGCTCAGGGGCTCGAGTTCGTCAGATTCGCGAATGTGGTGGCAGGGCTCTGTGTGGAGAAACGCGGGGGGATTCCGGCGATGCCGGCTCTTGAGGAAGTAATGAAACAGTTATGAAACGGATGCTGTTGGCAGTAAATGCGAAATACATACATTCTAATCTGGCGGTGTACTCGCTGAAAGCATATGCGGAAAAATACGGGTATTCTGTTTGCATGCGGGAGTTCACCATTAACCAGAGGGAGGACGAGATCCTCAGGGAGCTGTACCGGGAGGCGCCGGATGTGCTGGCTGTATCCGTGTATATCTGGAATGTTACTCTGGTCAGGGAGCTGCTCTGGGATATCAGCCGGATTCTGCCCGGGACGGAGCTATGGCTGGGCGGGCCGGAGGTTTCCTTTTGCAGCGGTGATATTTTGGAAGAGCTTCCCTTTCTGTCGGGGATTATGCGTGGCGAGGGAGAGGAAACCTTTGCTTGCCTTTGCCGTTTCTGGGAGGAACGGGAAAGCAAGGGGGATTTCCGGGGGCTGGAGGCGGTCCCAGGGATTACCTGGAGAGATGGAGAGGGGATGGTTCGGAGTAACCCGGACCGGGAACCGCTGGATCTGGACGAACTGCCGTTTCCGTACCAGGGCACAGAGGACCTGAGGAACCGGATCATTTATTATGAATCCAGCCGGGGTTGTCCCTTTTCCTGCAGCTATTGCCTTTCTTCGGTTGAGAAGAAGATGCGCTTCAGGAGCCTGGAAAGGGTTTTTGAAGAGCTTCAGTTTTTTCTGGACAGGAAAGTGCCCCAGGTGAAATTTGTAGACCGGACATTCAATTGCCGGAGACGGCACACGCTGGCGGTCTGGGAATTTCTGCTGGAGCATGACAACGGAATTACAAATTTTCATTTCGAAATAGGGGCCGATCTGCTGGATGAAGAAGAGATCGGGCTTCTGGCCCGTATGCGGCCGGGACTGGTCCAGCTGGAGATCGGCGTCCAGTCTGTGAATCCGAAGACTCTGGGAGAGATCCGGAGGACGATGGATTTCCAGAAGCTGTGCCGGAACGTGAGGGCGGTTCAGGCCGGCCGGAATGTCCATCAGCATCTGGATCTGATCGCGGGCCTGCCCTGGGAAGACTATGAAAGCTTCCGGGAATCCTTTAACCAGGTCTATTCCCTGGCGCCTCAGCAGCTTCAGCTGGGATTTCTGAAGGTTCTGCGTGGGTCTGCCATGTATGACCGGGCGGCTGAGTACGGCTGCATCTATAAGAAAAAGGAGCCGTATGAAGTGCTGTCTACCAAATGGCTTTCTTATGAGAAGGTCTTGAAGCTGAAGCTGGTGGAGGAGATGGTGGAGGTCTACTATAACAGCGGGCAGTTTTCTGCCACGCTGCGGAAAGCGGAAGCTTTATTTCCGGAGCCGTTTGACATGTATGAGGCTCTGGGGGAATTCTATGAGAGAAAGGGCTATCTGCAGGGGGCTCACACAAGGATCCGCCGTTATGAAATATTGCTGGAATTTTTCGCGGAGCTGGGAGAAGCGGAACAGGCGTATGAAGCTGTCATGCTGTATGATCTCTATTCGCGGGAAAATCTGAAAAGCCGCCCTTCATGGGCTCCGGACCAGACGCTCTATAAAGAGGCTGTTCGGCGTTTTTTCCGGCAGGAGGCTGCCGGGGGCTGTCTTTTGAATTACCATGGAACATATGATTGGAAACAACTGCGTTCCATGACCCATGTGGAAATATTTGAACGGGGGCTGCCGGAGATTGGACAGAATCGCCGCTGTGTGTTATTATTTGATTATTCCCGCAGAGATCCCCTGGATGGGAGCGCGCGGCGGATAGATATTACGCAAGAGGTGAATGCGAATGACAAAGAGAACCAGAGAAATACTGGATCTGCTGGATAAACAGTATGGCACGGAATATGTCTGCTATCTGAACCATGAGAATCCCGGACAACTGCTGATCGCAACGATTTTGAGCGCTCAGTGCACGGACGCGAGGGTGAACATTGTAACAAAAGACCTGTTCGTAAAGTATCCGGATATGGAAGCCTTCGCGAAGGCGGATCTGGCGGAGCTGGAGCAGGATATCAAGCCCACTGGGTTTTACCATAACAAGGCGAAGAATATCATAGGCTGTGCCAAAGCCATCTGCGAAAAGCACGGGGGCCAGGTGCCGGAGACCCTGGAGGAGCTGACGGCTCTTCCGGGTGTCGGGCGCAAGACGGCCAACGTCATCCGGGGCAATATTTACCATGATCCGAGCATTGTTGTGGACACTCATGTGAAGCGGATTTCCAGGAGGCTGGGCCTGACGGCTGAGACAGATCCGGAAAAGGTGGAGTACGATCTGATGAAGGTGCTTCCAAAGGATCACTGGATACTGTATAATATACAGATTATTACCTTTGGCAGGCAGATCTGCTTTGCCAGAGGGCCGAAATGCGAAAATTGTTTTCTGAAAGAATATTGTCTGGAATATCAGGAAAGGAAGGGATGATTATTATGAAGCCTAAAATGCGTAGGATTGTAACTGCTGTCATTGCCATTGCCCTTGTACTGATGATGGTGGTGCCCCTTGTGCTTGGCACAATTATGTAGGAAGGATACGGCATGAAGAAAATAGGATGGGCGTTTACCTGTCTGTGCCTGGCTTTTCTGGCTGTTCTCCTGTTTCCGGGTAAAGCGTCGGCCGCAGCAGCGCCGGCGGCGTCAGAAGGCGTTTATATTGAGAATGTAAATGTATCCGGTATGACGGAGGAAGAGATTGCCCAGGCGGTGAATGATAAGATTTCGGAACTGCAGCAGGAGACCGTTCTTCTGTATGTGAACGGAACCCCCGTATCTGTTACTGCCGGGGAACTGGGTCTGACCTACACGAACCCGGAGGTGATTCATCAGGCGCTGTCTGTGGGAAGGCAGGGGAACGTGCTGAAGCGGTTCCAGGTGGAACGGTATCATCAGAAATACGGGCCGTTGGTTTTTGAGCTGAAGCTGGCGGTGACTGCGGAGACGGTTCAGAGCGTCATTGAGGAGAAATGCGTGCCGCAGGGGTATCCGGCGGTAAACCTGGGGCTTGTCCATAACAGCGATGGTTCGTTTTCCACTACCGAGAAAAAGGATGGGATATCCGTCAAAGTAGATGAGTCTGTGAGTAAAGTCGTCAATTATATGAATACAGAATGGCATGGCGGTCTCGGCGGCGTCAGTGTGGAAGTCGAAGTGCTGCCTGCCCAGGGGGATGAGGCGCAGATGGCTCTGGTGCAGAACGTCCTGGGTTCCGGAAGCACGCAGTATGATCCGGAACAGACCAGCCGGAGCACCAATATAGCGGTGGGAGCATCCAAGCTGAACGGGAGGCTTATGTATCCCGGCGAGGAACTGTCAGTCAGCGATGCCATGGCTCCGTATACGGCAGAAGCAGGATATCTCCCGGCGACCTCCATTGAGATGGGAAGCTATGTGGACAGCTATGGGGGAGGAATCTGCCAGGTATCCACGACGCTGTACCGGGCTGTCCTGGAAGCGGAGCTGGAGGTGACGGAGCGCTCGAACCACTCCCTGCTGGTGGGCTATGTGGAGCCATCCATGGACGCGGCCATAGCGGAGGGAATTAAGGACTTCAAGTTTGTCAATAATACGGATGCGCCGATATACATAGAAGGGTACGCAGGAGGCGGGGAGATTTATTTTTCCATTTATGGACATGAGACCAGAGATCCTGCGAGAAGCATTGCCTTTGAGAGTGAGACGTTGTCGACAGTTGATGCCACCGTTGAGATAACGGCCGATGCGGAGGCTGATTTCGGCAAGCTGGAGACAGAACCGGGCCATTCGGGATCTACTGCAGAGGTGTGGAAGGTCATTTCCGTGAATGGTGAGGTGCAGTCCAGGGAACAGGTAAATTACAGTGAATATCAAATGATTCCCACAAAATATAAGGTGGGGACAAAGGGTGCCAGCACGGCGGCTCTGCAGGCGATCACGAAGGCAATTGCCTCCGGAGATATCGCCAAGGTACAGCAAGTAATAGCTGAGCATCCGGGAGGAGCATAAGGAATGAAGATAGGAAAACTGCCGGAACCGGTCCTGATCCGGTCTGTTCTGAAGCAGGTAAAGCATAGAAGAGAAGAAATACTTATGGGACCTTCGGTTGGCGTTGACTGTGCGGCGCTGGAGGTGGGAGCGGATGAAGTGCTGGTGATGTCTTCAGACCCCATAACAGGCACGGTACAGGATATCGGAAGCCACTGTATCCATATCACGGCCAACGATCTGGCGGCATCCGGCGCGGAGCCGTTGGGTGTGATGCTGACAGTTATGCTCCCGGATACTGTTGAAGAGCCGGAGATCCGCAGGATGGTTCAGGATGCGGAAGCAGTTTGCAGCCGCTTGAATATGGAGATCTTCGGAGGACACACGGAGATTACCAATGTGGTTAACCAGCCTGTGATCTCTGTGACGGGCGTGGGAAAGATCAAAAAATCAGAGCTTCTGTCGCCGGCCAGGATCAGGCCCGGCCAGGATGTGATAGTTACCAAATGGATAGGGCTGGAGGCAACCGCGATACTGGCAAAGGAACGCACAGAGCAGCTTCTGAGGCGTTTTTCTCCGGATTTCGTCCGGACGGCGAAAGAATTTGACCAGTATTTATCTGTGGTTCCCGATGCCCGGGCTGTCAGGGAGGCTGGCGTAACAGCCATGCATGATATCACAGAGGGAGGCGTGTTCGGCGCTCTCTGGGAGATGGCGGAGGCAGGCGGCGTAGGTCTGGAAGTGGATCTGAAAGCAATCCCCATCCGGCAGGAGACGGTGGAAATCTGTGAATATTTTGGGGTTAACCCTTACCTGATCATGTCCAGTGGTTCTATGATGATTGTGGCGGATGACGGCAGATATGTGGTGGACTGTCTGGAAAAAGCAGGGATTCACGGCACTGTTGTGGGACGCACGACCGGAGGAAATGACAGGCTCCTGAGGAACGGCCAGGAAGTCCGGTATCTCGACAGGCCCCAGGCTGACGAGCTGTACCGGGCTCTGGAAGTTTAAGGGAGGGGAAAATGGCACATCTGAATGTTGTACTTCATGAGCCGGAAATCCCGGCCAATACGGGAAATATCGGGAGAACCTGCGTGGCCACGGGAACCCGGCTTCATCTGATTGAACCGCTGGGCTTCCGTCTGGATGAAAAATCCCTGAAACGTGCAGGAATGGATTACTGGAACCGCCTGGATGTATCCACGTATATCGACTACCAGGACTTCCTGGAAAAAAATCCCGGGGCGAAGATCTATTATGCGACAACGAAAGCGCCGCGGAGCTATACGGATGTCAGCTATGAAGAAGACTGCTACATTATGTTCGGCAAGGAAAGCGCAGGGATACCGGAGGACATACTCTATGCGAACCAGGAGACGGCAATCCGGATTCCAATGATCGGCGGCATCCGTTCGCTGAATCTGGGTAATTCAGCGGCTATCATACTGTATGAGGCTCTCAGGCAGCACGGCTTTGACCACATGCAGGCGGAAGGCCGGCTGAGGAATTACCAGTGGAAATAAATAGCTGCAGAACATCAAAAATCGCGTCTTATTAGGGCTGAATTCCCTCCGAAAAGGCGCGATTTTCTGTGTATTATTTTATTGCATGGCTCTTTTAACCCCCCCCCCATTGTCTGAGATACGCAGAAAACGAGGGCAATAAAAATGACGTTCACTCACAGGATCTCCCTGAAGGCATCTATGAGACGGTCATTCTGTTCCGGGGACATGAAACAGAAGCGGATGAATCGGTTGTTCAGGAAGGGGAAGGTGGAGCAGTTCCGTATCATCAGTCCCTTGCGGATGCAGTGATCAAAGAGCATGTCCGCGTCTGCCTGTTCCCTGGTGATTTTCATGAGCATGAAATTGGCTGTAGGCTTGTAGACGGTCACAGAATCCCATGCGTCTAGCAGGTGATAGAGACGGCTGCGCTCTTCGCCGATGAGTGTTCTGGTTTTCTGAATATATTCCTGATCCTGGAACATCAGCTTTCCGGCGATCTCAGCCAATGAGCTGATAGACCATGGATTCTGCCTGGTGTTAATGGAGCGGATCAGATCCTGGTTGCCGGTGACAGCGTATCCCAGACGAAGTCCCGGCGCGGCGAAAAATTTGGACGTCCCTCTCAGAATGATCAGATTGGTATAATAATTTGTCAGCGGCACAGAGGAAATTTCATCCTCATCCGCCGTAAATTCCACATAGGTTTCATCTACCATGACAAAGATGCCGTATTGGAGGCAGGCGTCCAGGATCTGCCGCATATCTCTCCGGGAGATAGCTGTTGAGGTGGGGTTGTTCGGGTTGCAGAGCACCAGCAGATCCAGAGTGTCGTTCAGGCTGTCGCACAGATCCTGTACATCCATATGAAAATTCATGTCTTCCCGGAGAGGATAATACAGGGTGCTTCCTCCTTCCAGCGATATTTCCCGCTCATACTCTGAATAGGTGGGCCCCAGAATCATGGCTTTTTTGGGACCGTACGTCTGTATAAACAAAGAGATCAGTTCTGTGGACCCGTTTCCGACAATCACATTTTCCATCTGAGTGCCTGCGTAACATGCGATACATTTCCTCAGCTCCTTGTATTCTCTGTCCGGATAAGTGGTAATCGCGTCCAGCTGACGGCTCAGTGAGCTCCGGAGATTGCTGGAAATGCCCAGGGGATTCACATTGGCGGAAAAGCTGATGATATCTTCTTTCCGGATGTGGTAAAAGGCCTCTATTTTCTCCAAATCGCTGCCGTGAAAATGATCCTTGTGGTTTAACATAAAATCCTCTCTTTCCTGTAGCGTTTCATTTCCCTCTGACAAACAGGAATTGCGCGCTTAACATTTGTAGTGTATACTATGTATTATAGTAAAGCTGTATCATAATTTAGTCAAGAGATAAAGGCCAGGTGGAAGGTTTGAAGAAGAGAGTAGTGGAACTGGTTCATGGAAGCTTTACCTGTGAGGTACCCAGGCTGATCGCTTCGGTTTCGGAGTTTCAGCTTGCCATACCAGAGGGGAATAAATATAGGGGCTCTTTCAGCATCGGGGCTGAAGACGGGAGTAAGATTAAAGGGCTGGTGACGTCGGACAGCCACAGGATACTCACTGCAAATGACAAATTTGCGGGGAATACCTGTAATATCATATTTGGAGTTGATACGGAGGGGCTGCGGGCAGGAGATGCAGTGGAGGGCTGCATACTGATCAGCAGTAATTTGTCTGAGCTGCAGATTCCTGTGCGGGCCGTCATTCAGGAGGAGCAGGTAACCAGCTCGGAGGGCGGCATTCAGACACTGGAGGATTTCACCAAGCTGTGTATGAGGAATCTGCGGGAGGGTTTCCGGCTTTTTACCAGCGAACGGTTTGTGAAGATCCTGAATGGGAAGAACCGGGCATTTTTGGCTCTGTATAAGGGCATGTCGCACAATCCTGTGACGTATCAGCATATGGAAGAATTCTTGGTTTCCGCGGGGAAGAAGGAAGCGGTGACCTTAAGTTTGGATAAGCAGCAGAAGGCGGTGTACCGCCTGGATGTATCCCAGAAGGATACGCTGTATATCTATAAGAACACCTGGGGCTACGTCCGGATGGAGATTGAAGTATCGGGTGACTTTCTGCAGGTGGAGAAGAAAGTGGTGACTTCGGACGATTTCATCGGGCGTATCTACGGCCTGGAATATGTGGTTGACCGGGAGAAGCTGGGAGAAGGAAAGAAGTTTGGAAGAATCAGGGTGCGGAATGTCTACCAGGTGTTGGATTTTGAGGTGGAAGCCTCAGCGGAGGAGGGGATGCATGCCCTTTCCAATACCGTCCGGAAGAGGAAGATCATGTGGCTGTTCCGGGATTACCTGGGCTTGCAGCTGAAGCGGATGGATTACAGGACCTGGTATGAGCGTTCCAGCCAACTGGTTCAGGAATTAAAAGAAGAAGACAGAAATGACCTGATGGTATTACTCTATGAGGTCTTTTTGGCGTATACGAATGATGAGAATGCCAGGGCGCTGGAGCTCCTCTGGCCGGTGAAAGAGGGCAAGATCAAGCTGAACGGAAATCTGGAAAAGGCAGTATATCTGTCCCTGGCCAAGGCTGTCAATCTTCTGCCGGTTGAGCGCAGGGAGATCACTCCGTTTTTGAGAAGATATTACCAGCAGGAGCCGGACAGCTATCTGCTGCTGGAATTGCTGCTTCGGGAAGATCTCTCCTATGAGAATATGCCGTCTAAAGTGCTGTATGAGCTGGAGCGCTGCCATGAGACCGGCTGCGCCAGCCCCTTTCTGTATCTGAGGGCCTGGCAGCTTCTGGAAGAGCAGGAATCGCTGCTTCGGAAGCTGTCGCCGTTCATGCTTCAGGTGCTGAACTTTGCCCTTAAGTATGGGATATTGACGGAAGGGCTTTTGCTGCGGGCAGCATTCTTAAGCGGACATCAGAAGGAATTCAGCAATACGGTTTACCGCCTGCTGTCACAGGGGTATGAGAAATTTCCGCACAGGGAGATTCTGGAAGCGATCTGCAAGCTTTTGATGAAAGGGAATCCGGTGAAAAAGGAATATTTCCGCTGGTATTCTCTGGCGGTGGAGCATGAAATCAGGATTACCCGGCTGTATGAATATTATATTGAGACGCTGGAAGGCAGCAGCAGCCAGGAGCTGCCGCAGCCTGTACGGATGTATTTTGTCTATAATAATACTCTGGGAGAGAGGAAGAAGGCATTTCTGTACGCCAGTGTGATCCGGCATAAGGAACAGGACCGCACCAGCTATCTCAATTACGGCAAAGCGATGACGAAGTTTGCCATGGATTCATTGAAAAAAGGCAGGATGAATGAAGACTATGCGGTGCTATATCAGGAGTTTCTGAGCAGGCCTGAGAGTTACGAGGCAGGCCAGCTTCTGGCCGGGATTCTGTTCACCTGTAAGCTGACCTGTGAGAACAGGAATATCCGCAGCGTGGTGGTCTGCCACAACGCGCTGAAGAAAGAACAGGTCTATCCCTGCATTGACGGGGTGGCTTATATCTCGCTTTACAGTGAGGATGCCTGTATTCTGTTCGAGGATGAAAAACGGCGCAGATTTGCCACGACGGTCGCCTATACGCTGGAAAAGCTCATGGAAGAAAAGGAAAGCGCCCGCTGCTGCATGGAGCTGGGAGTGGCCGATACCGGACTTGAGCTGTATTGCTGCCGGGAAAGAGCCTGGCAGATGGAGGTGAACAGCCGGACGCTGGAGTGCTACCGGAAGGCGGCTGATAATCAGGATTTTACAGACAGTTACCGGTGCCAGGTGCGCAAAAGGCTTCTGGATTATTATGTGCAGCACAGGGAGGAGAAATTCCTTTCAGAATACCTGTTTCAGATGGATCTCAGGGAATATGCCAGAGTGGATAAAGTCAGCATGGCGGTGATACTGATCGAACGGGGGATGTATGAGGAAGCCTTCAGTCTGGCCGCTGAATTCGGCTATGAAGGAATTCCGGTGCAGCTGTTGCTGAAGCTGGCCAGCCGGATGATATTGAAAAAGGATTTTGAAGAAGATGAGGAGCTGCTTTGTCTGACCGGATATGTCTATCAGGCGGGGAAATATGATGAAATCATGCTCAGCTATCTGAGAGACCATTACATGGGAACAGTCAGTGAACTGTGCAGGCTATGGGGAAAAGTCAGGGGATTCCAGCTGGACACTTATCCGCTGAATGAGAGGATTCTTTTGCTTTCCATGTTTGTCAGGGCTTTCCCGGACCGGGGGGATGAGATCCTGGAGTGCTATGTGCTGCAGCAGGGCAGAGAGAGCGTGATTGTGGCTTTTCTCACCTACCTGTCTGCCTGTTATTTCCTGCAGGAGCAGGAAATACCGAAAGGGATCTTTACTTATCTGGAGAAGATCTATGACCGTGAGTGGGAGATGGATCAGGTCTGCAAGCTGGCGTTGCTGAAACACTATTCCGAGAGCGGCAGCCTGACTGGGAACCAGGAACAGCAGGTAAAGCGTCTGTTGTCGGAGTGTAATGGTTTGGGCCTGCGTTTTGAGTTTTACAGCCGCCTGCCGTCACAGCTGATCCAGGCATATCAGATCGAGGATAAGGTGTTTATCGAGGAACGGTTCAAGCCTGACAGCCGGGTGGTCATCCATTACCAGCTTCAGGGAGAGGACAGCGGAACGCAGGAATGGATCAGCGAACCTATGAAAGATATGTACCGCGGGATCTTTGTGAAGGAATTTCTGCTGTTCTATGGCGAGACCCTGACCTATTATCTGAGTGTGCTGGAGGATGACGAGGTGAGGAAGACGGAGACCTATCAGCTTTCGCTGGTGGATATGGACACGACCGGTATTACCCGGTATAAGCTTCTGAATAAGATCCTGGCGGCGAAAAAGCTTGGCAGCCGGGAGATGATGGAACAGGCGGTGCGCCAGTATCTGTGGCAGGATGCGTTTGCTTCTGAGGTGTTTCATATGATGCAGTAACATACAAGAGCTAAGGGATCTGCACTGCGGGAGGAAAGAATGGACGTTAAGAATTTAATTGTCGGGATGGATTTGAACAGGAAGGAATCACAGATCTGTTATTATGAGAGAGGATCTCAGGATGCCGTGTCGGCTCCCGTGAAGGTGGGGAGTACGAAGGTGGCGTTCCCCACCGTGCTGAGCCGGATTCCGGAAAGCGGTGAATGGCACTACGGTCTGGAAGCAGAGTTTTTCGCGGAGCAGAAGAACGGTGTTCTGGTGGATCAGCTCTATGACCTGTGTGCGGACGGCAACAGCTTTTCAGTGGACGGCGAGGAATTTTCCGGCGGAGACCTGCTGGCGGTATTTCTGAAGCAGGCGCTGACTATGCTGGGTGTGACAGAACCGCCGCGTCAGATTGACGGTATCATGATTACGGTTCCGGCGCTGACAAAGCCCTTTGTTCAGGCCATAAGGAAGGCCTATGAGAAGCTTTCGATTCCCAGGGGGCGTGCGTATCTGCAGGATTATAAGGAAAGCTTCTATTTCCACACACTGTATCAGAAGCCGGAGATATGGACCCGGAAGGTCGGGCTGTTTCAGTTTGAGGAAGAGAATGTAAGCTTTGAAAGTCTGTCGATGAATCACAGGACGAAGCCAGTGACGGCTCAGGTAGAAGAGGGCAAGACAATCCATCTGAGCGGGGAACCGCAGCAGAAGGATGAACAGTTCCGGGCACTTGTCGAAGAATCTCTGAAGGACGAGCTGTATTCCAGCGTATTTATCCTGGGTGAGGCCTTTGATAAATCCTGGGCGGTCCGGTCCACGGCGCTGCTGTGCAGGGGCAAGAGGCGGGTATTCTGCGGAGACAATCTGTTCGCCAAAGGAGCCTGCTTTGGAGCCAGGGAAAAGGTGGAAGAGAGGTCGTTGAAGGGCTATCTTTACCTGGGAAATGACCTGATCCGCTATAACGTGGGAATGGAAATGAAGATCAACGGGTCGCCCGCATATTATCCGCTGGTAACGGCGGGGGTCAACTGGTATGAGACGGAAAAGGAATGTGAATTCCTGATGGACGGCATCCGGGATCTGGTGTTCGTGGTCAGCAAGATGGAGGACGGCAAACGCTACCGTTACAGCATGGCTCTCCCGGGTCTTCCGGACAGGCCGGACAAGACGACCAGGCTGAGGCTGCATATGGAATATGATTCCCCCAGGAGGTGCCAGATCGATGTGGAGGATCTCGGTTTTGGGGAGATGTTTCCATCCAGCGGCAAAAAGTGGCATGAGACGATGGAGGGGTGAAGAAAATGGGCAGTTATATACTATGTCAGGTCAAACGGGCTGAAAATCCCTATTATATTGAGAGCATCGGCCTGAATATTTATTCCATAGAAGAACTCTGCTATTATATATGCCAGAATCTTCCGCTTTTAGATGCGACCATATTGAATGAGAGGCTGGCGGAGTGGTTTAAGGAAGAGCTGAAACTGCGGCGCCTGGCTCAGAAGCTGCTGCAGCTCGTTCAGAAGGAATTTACTCTGGGTGAATTTATACTGCCGGTATTGCGGGAGATCAATTATCTGAGCAATACGGAATTCCGGGATCTGGAACTGAAGGTCAAGGGGCTGGAGGAGCAGCCTTCGCCGGTAAGGCTGAAGCTGAAGGGCGACGCCCTGGTATCTCATGAGAAATATATCAAGGCGATAGAAGTCTATACGGCCACCATGGCTCTGCGGAAGGAAGCGAATCTCGGTTCACAGTTTCTGGGCAGCGTGTATAATAATATGGGCTGCGCCTACGCAAGGCTGTTCCAGATGGAAGAAGCCTGCGACTGCTTTCATCATGCCTATGAAGAGCTTCATACGCGGGCGACCCTGAAGAGTTACCTTTACGCCGTCTACATGAAGAGCGGGGAAGAGGCTTATGAAAAGGCCGGTGAAGATCTGGGGATAGACCCGGCAACCAGGGTGGAGATGGACCGCCAGATTGCTTCTGTCGGACCGGTGGAACTGCCGGAGCACCTGGATCAGGCGCTGGCAGAATGGACACGGGCATATCACCGAAATACCGGTCTGTGATTGTACCCTCCGGCAGGGAACGGGAAAGCCAGTGCTGACCGGCAGTGTATCAGCTGGCAGGGGATGAGTGAGATAATTGCATACAGAGCAGATAATAATGCCGCTTTTCAAGGTCTTCCGGCTGATAGTTCAGTCGGGCGAAGATTTTGTGAAGGCGGTATTTTAGCGTATTGGGGTGAATATGTAATTGCTCTGCCGTCGTCTGGAGCTGCTGTCCGTTCCAGAGATAAAAGAAGAACGTCTTGTAATAGTCAGTATGCTGTGCCCGGTCCTCTGCTTCCAGTTCTGTAAGCTCGGGCGGGTAATAGTTTTCCCAGTCGAAAGAAAGGGCTAATTCCGCGCAGATTCCCCTGTAGCCGCAGTCCTGGAAGCGCATATGATGGCTTTCGGCGCCCAGGATCTGGTTGAGAGAATAGAGAGCCTGGGAATAGTGGCGTTTTAATGTCCGGAAGCTGCGGAAGGACAGGCTGGCGCCGCACTGGAAGGAAAATCCGGGTATATAATTCTGGAAAACCAGAGCCAACAGATATTCGACAGAATTATGCTGGTGAGGAATCAAGAGAACCACCTGATCATCAAAGGTAAATGCGATAGATCCCTGGATGTTGAGCTCCAGTATGCCGCAGCACCAGCGCAGCTCGGGAATGGTGAGCTGCCTGCGGGAATCTCTCAGTACACAGAGAGTAAATGCTGTCCCAGGCTCCCAGCGGCGCATGCTGTATATAACCTGCACCTCTTCCTTTGAGTAATAATTGTGGCGGAGTGCATTTTCAAAATAGGCAGTCATGTGGTAGGTATCTTCATTTTCAGAGGAAATCCTGGAAAAATAATCCGCGAATATTTCTCCCATCAGGAGGCTTCCGGGGGATAGTGTGTCGTCAAAGACATTGATCAGAACCTTTCCGGCGGACATCCGGTTGGACTCAAAGGGAATTACGAAGAGCTTCCGGTAATGCTTTGCGGCGTTTGGATTGACCGGGTCCATCAGGAACGGTTTTTTGCAGGTAATAAACCGCCGGTTATTGTCCTCGTTGTTGAAAACGGAGAAAAAGGTGACCGGCATGTAGTGTGTCTGAAAAATGATATCCCAGCCGTCCACGATGGCGCCGATCACGTCGGTGGCGGCCAGTATTTTCAGGTTATTGTTGGCGATGACGATCGGCAGATGGTAATAATCGTACAGAATATCCAGCATTTCTTCATAGGGGACGGCGCTTTTGCAGGCTCGTTCCAGGTTCTGCTTTATCTTTCGGAAACGGTCAAATATATCCATGATTTTATTCATGACATCGTAAAAAGTGGCATCATGTAAAATCAGCATGTCCTGTTTGTGAATCAGGATTACGCTGTTCTGAGACATTTTCCATCCGTATTCAGGGTCCAGGCTCACCAGATAGACGTAATCGGTAAAATACAGATGGTTATTAGGTGAAAAAACCCTCACATCCTGGATTTCACAGGCTCCGCTCACAATGTTAGCGGTGGGGGTGTATTCCATCAGCCTTTCATACAGATGCCAAATACTGATTTTCATGATAGTCCTCCTTCTCTGCCAGATCATTGCATTTATAAAACGTATATTTGCGTTCTGTTTTTCTTACTTTTTATTATAACACAGTCTGGAATTGGTTGTCGATAAAAGACAAAATTGTATGTCGATTTTTCACGTGTTTTGTCCGGACTAGACATTGAAGGCGTCGCCCCTGCCAGTATAATAAAAGATAGAATCTGTTGAAATATTCAAATTGTGGAGGGTGTGTTATGGGTGAACAGAAGCGGAACTTGACAATGGGGAACACGATAGGGATTTTGGCGATCTCGCTGATGATGTATGCCAGCGGGTCGCTGATCGCTCCGGCGCTGAATGCGCTGCAGAATTCTTTTCCGGATACTCCGTATGCGACGATCCGGATGATTATGTCGTCGATGTATCTTACAGTCCTGATATTCTCGCTGATTTCCGGAAAACTCGGCGATATGGTATCTAAGAAGATGCTGGTTGTGGTGGGACTTGCTATTTATGGAACCATGGGGCTTGTAGGCGCGTCTATGAATTCGGTGACAGGACTGATGATTTCCCGGCTGCTGATGGGCTGCGGAGTTGGTCTGGTACTGCCCCAGTCGACGGCTATCATCATGATGTTTTATGAAGGAAAGGCAAAGGACCGGAATCTGGGATTTGCTACCGGCACATCGAATTTCGGTTCTATGCTGGGGAGCATCATCGGAGGAAGCCTGGCGGCTATCAGCTGGCGTTACAATTTCTACGCGTTCGCGTTTGCGTTCGTAATCATGATCCTGGTCATTTTTCTCGTGCCGGCAACCCCGGTGCAGAAGAGAAGTAAGGAAGAACGGGCGGCGGCAGAAAAGATTCCGGCAAAGTTTATCGTGCTGGTAATCGGAATGTTTCTGATCCAGGTATATTCCTTGGTGACGCCTACGAATATGGCGGTATTTTATCTGGGTGAGAAGATTGGGCCTCCGGCTCTTCTGGGAATCACCATGGCGTTGATCACGGGTACCGGATGTGTAGCGGGCTTTATTCTTCCGGCAGTGAGAAAGCTTTTAAAAGGGGCTACCGTTCTGGTGTCCTGTGTCATTTTAGGGATTGGCTTTCTGGTGCTCAGCCGGGCGGATTCTGTTGGCCTGGCGATGCTGGCTCAGATACTGATTGGGTTCGGCTATGGCTGCATCACGCCCATGATTTTTATAGCCAATGCTAAAATGGTGCCCCAATCTCAAATACAGAAATCAAATGGCATTTTGTCGGCCAGCTTGTATCTGGGGTGTTTTATGACAGCCTATATACAGCAGTGGATCGGCGCCGTATCCGGCAATGGCACACAGCGGTTTATGTTTCAGGTGTTCGGGATCGGAGGATTTCTGGTAGCGGTAGTAATATTGGTGATCACGGTCGCCCTGATGAGCAGAAAGGGAAGAAAAACAGATTAAAACAGGTATCAGATAGATTTTTGAATAAGACAGGAAGATGCGGAGGAGAGCAGTATGACAAATGATAAGAAAGAGGCGAAGCTCCGGCGGGAGAATAGAATTCGGGAAACAGTGGAACTGAAAGCAGCGGACAGAGTGCCGTTCGTGCCACAGATTGGTAATTTTTACGCGCTGGGCTATGGGCTTACGATTCAAAACGTGATGGAAGACATTAGAACGCTGCTTCCTGTCATGGAAAAATATGTAGAAACATATGATCCGGATATGGTATACGCGCCCAGCTTTTACCCGGCGGCGGCGCTGGAATGCTCGGAATATTCCAACGCGCGGTGGCCGGGGGATTACCATAGGCTGCCGGAGAATACCCCGTATCAGTTTATTGACAGGGAATATATGGAAGAAGAGGAATATGAGGAATACCTGAGAGATCCCAGTGGTTTTCTCTTTAGCAGGGTTTTGCCGCAGAAGTACCTGGGATTTCAGGGGCTGTCTTTTCTGAAGGCGCCGGTCTTATGCGGCCAGGCGGTTTTCAGGCTGGCCGCGCTGGGGCTTCCGCAGGTAAAGGGCGCGCTGCAGAGGATGATAGCGACAGGCGAAGCCCTTCAGGAAAACCTGGCAGGAGTGGCGGAGGTCAATGGACACGTGCAGGAGCTGGGGTATCCGTTGCTGGGGGATTCAGTCATGGTCACGCCCTTCGACGACTTTGCGGATAATGTGAGAGGGCTGATTGCCACAATCATTGACATGAAGTCAGATCCGGAAAGGCTGAATGAGGTGCTTCTCCGGTGGGGGGATGCAACGATTCCGGCAGGAGTGGCCCAGGCCAAAAGGGCAGGCTCCAGGTTTGTGTTTATACCCCTGCACTGCGGGGCGGATAATTTCATGTCTTTAGAGGATTATAACCGCCACTACTGGCCGCACCTAAAACGCCTGCTGCTGGCTCTGATTGAGGCCGGCCTGGTGCCTGTGCCTCTCTGTGAGGGCAGATATACCTCCAGACTGGAAACGCTGACAGATATTCCGGCCGGGAAAGTGATTTACTTCTTCGAGGATGTGGATCTGAAACGGGCAAAACAGATTCTAACAGGACATGCCTGTTTTGGAGCAGGAATGAAAACCCAGCTGCTGCTTGAAGGATCATCCGCGGCTGCGGTGGAGGAAGAGACGAAGAAGACGCTGGATATCTGTGCGCCGGGCGGAGGTTTCATCATGACAAATTCACTGTCTATGGATAATGTGGAACATCGCTGCTTTGAAGCCTGGAGAGATGCTACGAGGAAATACGGCGGTTATTAAAGTGTGCCGGATAAAGGAAATGAAGACGGGCAGACGTCGGTGGGAAATCCCCGCAGGCTGTCCGGCAGGGAGGTAGGAGAGATGGAGGATGAAAGAGGCAGGCTTTCGACGATTGAAACCATAAGCCTGGCGGTTGGATTCACGATAGGTTCCGGCATAATCACGCAGACCGGCATCGGAATCGGCATGACGGGCAGGAGCATTTTTCTGGCATTTCTGGTGAGCGCAGCTCTGTTCCTCATTTCCTTCCGCCCTATTTTTATGATGAGCACGCTGCTTCCCAGAACAAGCGCCGCCTATACGTATTCTAAGAAGCTGATACATGAAGATGCCGGAAGGCTTTATGCGTACGTTTATTTTCTGGGCAGGATGACAATTGCTATATTTGGGATCTCATTCGCCCAGTATCTGGCCAGCATGGTTCCTGTTCTGAGCGGAGAGGCGGCCCAGAGGCTGGTTGCGCTGGGGGTGCTGACTCTTTTTTTCGCCGTTAATCTTCTGGGCGTAAAGGCAGCGGCAAAGCTGCAAAATATCATGTGTGTGGTTCTGATTGCGGGAATATTGGTATTTGTGGTTTTTGGAATCGGGAAAGTGGATTATACCACATTTTTTAAAGAGGGATTTTTTACAGGAGGCTTTGGCGGGTTTTACTCGGCGGTTTCTCTGCTATATTTTGCGGTGGGAGGAGCTTACATCATCACAGATTTCGCCCCGAAGATCCGAAATGCTTCAAAGATGATGGTGAAGGTCATCACAGGTGTGACGTTGGTGGTTTGTGCCCTGTATATGCTGATGGGGATTGTGGCCAGCGGATCGGTGCCAGTGGCAGAAGCGGCAGGAAAGCCGCTGACGGTGGCGGCCGGGGCGGTGCTGACGAATAAAGCGCTGTATGGGTTCTTCATCATTGGCGCTTGTATGGGAGCGCTGATCACAACGCTGAATTCCAGCTTTGTCTGGTATTCCAATTCACTGATCCGCGCCTGCGAGGACGGATGTTTTCCCAAACGGTGGGCGAAAGTTAATAAAGCGGGGGTTCCATACAACCTGATGATTATCTTCTATCTATTTGGAGCGGTGCCTGCAGCCCTGGGGATGGATCTGACGGTCCTTTCAAAAATGGCCATCGGCCTGACGATTCTCGGCACCTGTATACCAATGGCAGGTATATTGAAGCTGCCGGCGAAATATCCGGAGCTTTGGAAAAATTCTAAATATGCGAAACGGTATCCCAGGTGGCGCCTGAACGTGATGGTGGTGATCACATATGCCGTGCTGGCAACCCAGGTTTATTCTCTTTTTGCGGGAAATCCGCTGTGGGCCAATGTGATCATTCTGGTTTATATGGGCTGCGTGGTCTTCGGGCTGGGTGCAAGAAGAATTTTGCTGAAAAAAAGAATGGCTGCAGAGGCAGAATCCTGAAATAAAAAAAGGTTATTACTTTTTACGAAAAGGGGAAAGGAGAGCTGCGGATGCTGAGTAAAAAGGAAAATATATGTAAGCTTTATCACCATGAAATGCCTGAGTTTTTACCCATCATGGGCCAGGGGATCATAAATAATGTGCCGGTAAACGGTTTTATGGAGCGGGCGGTGGGAGGTAAAGACGGATATGACTGGTTCGGCGTCCACTGGATCTGGAAGCCGGGAGATCCGGCGCCCATGCCGGGGCCATACTTTATGATGGAGGATATCAGCCGCTGAAGGGAAATTGTGAAATTCCCGGATCTGGATCATTTTGACTGGGAACAGGCCGCGGCCACAGACCGGATTCCGGAATTTAACCGTGAGGAAAACCTGTTGTATCAGATCATTTCCAACGGCCTATTTGAGCGTCTGCATGCGTTAATGGGGTTTGAAGAGGCACTCTGCGCCCTGATAACCGATCCGGAAGAAGTGGAAAACTTTTTCTGGGAGTTGGCTGATTACAAATGCCGCCTCATCGACAAGATCGCGGAGTATTACCGGCCGGATATTATCTGCTATCATGACGACTGGGGAACTCAAAGGGGTCTGTTTTTCTCACCGGAAATCTGGAGAAGGATGATTAAAGAGCCTACGAAAAAGATTGTGGAACACATACAGAGCCGGGGAATTATCTGCGAACTCCACAGCTGCGGGGATATACGTGCGCTGATACCGGAAATAGCCGATGACCTGGGGGTAGACGGGTTGAATATCATGAAACTGAACGATATACCCGCGATGAAGAAATTAACAGGAATTAAGGTGGTCTACAATGTCTATGTGGACACGCAGAAGGAGGGAGCTGGCGGAACGGGCAGCTCCCTCTTGTTTTTGAGTAACCAAAAGGCAGAAGGGTACCACTGGGGGTGGGCGCTGATCCTGGAATATTTTGGAAGAAACTAATTTGATTTTTTTTAATAGCTGTGCTATATTTTAAATGTAGATAATTCTTGTAGGGTGTTTCGCCCTATCTTTTTCTGGCGGCTATCCGCCGCGGATTCCATTGATCAATTTAATAGCGGGCAAGGCAAAAGAGGTTATATTGTTATATTGGGGCTTCCACCTTTATAGATATATGGTATAATAGAGTTATGCGATAATGACTCTTTGGAATCTCGCTGTTTTGCCGGAGAAAGGAGTTATTTGTGCAAAAAATAAATGATAGTTTTATTATGAGGCCAATTGTGGATACCTGTTTTAAAGAGCTGATGCGGAATCCGGCAGTGCGGTCCGGCTTTGCGGCGGCAATTATGAATTGCAGGCCGGAAGAGGTTGTGGAAACCTATTTGATGCCGACATATCTGCAGAATGGTAAGGAGGAGGAAAAACAGGGGATTCTGGATGTGAGGGTGCTCCTGAAAAAGGGAACCCAGATAGGTATTGAGATGCAGGTGAATTATTTTGAATATTGGGATGAGCGGATATTGTTTTATCTCTGTAAGATGTTTACGGAACAGCTGATGAAAGACGATCCCTATGGGAAGCTTCAGAGGTGCATTCACGTCAGTATTTTGGATTTCATACATTTTCCGGAGGATCAAGAGTGCTACCGGAAAATACATTTCAGGGACGGAAGGACCGGGAAGCTGTTTTCAGATAGGCTGGAAATACAGATGCTGGAGCTGAGGAAACTGCCGGAAGGGATTGCAGGCGGAGATGGACGAGGCGCTGAGCTGCATCCTGCAGACGAATATAATTTAGGGATTGACAAATTGTACAGATCGTGTTTATAATATACACAACTTAAAATTATATCAGAAAACCGTTGAGGTGGAGATAAAACGAATAGGGCACTTCCAGAGAGTCCGGGTAGGTGGGAGCCGGGCAGAACGCTGATTCGCAAATGGACCACTGAGGGCATGGCCAACAGCAGAGATGCTTAGTATTCCATGACGTAAGGCATACGTTAGTTGCCGGGAATATGATAGTATTCCGCAGAGAGTGTGGATTGACACAAATCAAGGTGGCACCACGGATATAAGCTACGTTTATATTCGCCCTTGGCAAAGACCCAATATCTTTGCCGAGGGCTTTTTGCGCGTAAATCCAGAGCTATGCGCGTATACATTCAGAGAGGTCCTATTGGGTGTTTGCACACAAGAGGACCTCTCTGAATGTATACGCATAGGGCGAAGCCCCGCGGCCGAGCGAAAGCGAGGTGCGGCAAGGCCCGTCCGAGAGGCCATATGCGAAAGAATAGAATACCCCGCCCTGTAGGGCTACCCATGAAAAGGAGGACAGTTATGCGTCAGACATCGTTTGAAGAAGTGAAGCAGATCGCCGCATCCGGCCAATACAGGCTGATTCCGGTCAGCCGTGAGATCTTTTCGGATATCCGCACCCCGGTTGAGGTGCTGCGGTCCCTGCAGAATGTGAGCAGCCATTGCTTTATGCTGGAAAGTGTCGAGGATTCAAAGCAGTGGGGACGCTACACCTTTCTTGGCTTTGATCCCAAGATGGAGCTGACCTGTACGGATCACACGCTGACGATCAAAGCAGGCGGTCAGATCCAGACGCACACGGAGCATCCGGGAGACTATATCAAACAGGTCATTGAAGATAACCGCTCGCCGCGCCTTCCGCATCTTCCGCCTTTTGCCGGCGGGCTGGTGGGATATTTCTCTTATGATTACATTAAGTACAGTGAGCCGTCGCTGAATCTGGACGCATCCGATGAGGAAGGTTTTAAGGATGTGGATCTGATGCTGTTTGACAAGCTGATCGCTTTTGATAATTTCCGCCAGAAAATTCTGTTGATTGCCAATGTCCGGACGGAGAGCCTGGAGACGGAATATAACAAGGCGGTGATGAAGCTGGATGAAATGGAAGAGCTGGTACGCCGCGGAAAGCCGAAGAAATCAGAGCCGGGACGTGTCCTGGAAGAATTCCGTCCCCTTTTTACGGAAGAAGAGTTCTGCAGAAAGGTTGAACAGGTAAAGCACTACATCCGGGAGGGAGACATTTTTCAGCTTGTGCTGTCTAACCGGCTGGAAGCGCGCTTTGAGGGCAGCCTTCTGGACACCTACCGCGTGCTGAGGACTACAAATCCTTCTCCTTATATGTTTTATTTTTGCAGCGACGATGTGGAGATTGCCGGGGCTTCCCCGGAGACGCTGGTCAGGGTGGAGGACGGAGAAGTCAGAACCTTCCCGCTGGCCGGCACACGGCCCAGAGGCGGCAGCTATGCGGAAGACCAGCTGCTGGAGAGGGAACTGCTGGCGGATGAGAAGGAACGGGCCGAACACAATATGCTGGTAGATCTGGGAAGGAATGATCTGGGAAAGCTCTGTGAATTCGGAACAGTGGAGGTAGAAAAATATATGTCCGTGGAACGGTATTCACATGTCATGCACATTGGTTCAACGGTGAAAGGGCGGCTCAGAGAAGATAAGCATGCGATGGATGCGGTAGACGCTGTGCTTCCGGCAGGGACACTCTCCGGTGCGCCCAAAATACGGGCCTGCCAGATTATCAATGAGCTGGAAAATAACAAGCGGGGTATTTACGGAGGCGCTATCGGATACCTGGATTTCACAGGAAATCTGGACACCTGTATTGCTATCCGCCTGGCCTTTAGGAAAAACGGAAAAGTATTTGTGCGTTCCGGAGCCGGTATTGTGGCAGACAGCGTACCGGAAACAGAGCACCAGGAGTGCATTAACAAGGCCAAAGCAGTAATGCTGGCGCTGAAAGAAGCGGGAGAGGAGATGGGACGATGATCTTACTGATCGATAATTACGACAGCTTTTCTTACAATCTCTATCAGCTGGTGGGAGCGCTGAATCCGGATATCCGTGTGGCACGCAATGATAGTCTGACGGTGGACGAGATCAGAGGTCTGGAGCCGGAAGCAGTGATTCTTTCGCCAGGACCGGGAAAGCCGGGAGAAGCAGGGCGGTGTGAAGAAGTCGTTCAGAGGCTGGGCGGTGAAATTCCCATACTGGGTGTATGCCTGGGCCATCAGGCAATCTGCGAGGCCTTCGGAGCAGCTGTCTCCTATGCAAAGGAGCTGATGCACGGCAAACAATCGCAGGCGCGGCTGGACGGGAACAGCCCTGTCTTCAGAGGGCTGGCGGAGGAAATTCCTGTAGCGCGTTACCATTCCCTGGCGGTGTTGGAAGAGACTCTGCCGGAATGTCTTCTGGTAACTGCAAGGGCTGACGACGGAGAGGTGATGGCAGTGCAGCACAGGGAATATCCTGTCTATGGATTACAATTCCATCCGGAATCGATTATGACGCCCGATGGGAAACAAATACTTAAAAACTTTCTGGAGGTAGTGAGACATGATTAAAGAAGCGATTATCAAGCTGTCAAACAAAGAAAACCTGACGCGGGAAATGGCAGAGCAGTCCATGGATGAAATCATGAGCGGCCAGGCGACACCCGTGCAGATGAGCGCCTTCCTGATCGCCCTTTCCATGAAGGGTGAGACGATTGAAGAGATTACAGCCTGCGCGAAGGGAATGAGAAATCACTGTGTGAAGCTGCTGAATGATCAGGAAGTGCTGGAGATCGTCGGTACAGGCGGAGATAAAGCGAATTCCTTCAATATTTCCACAGTTTCCGCCCTGGTGGTTTCGGCGGCAGGCGTTCCCGTGGCGAAGCATGGGAACCGGGCGGCCACCAGTAAATGCGGCGCTGCTGATGTGCTCGAAGCGCTGGGCGTTAAAATTGACCTGGCTCCTGAGAAAAGCTCGGAGCTTTTGAAAAAAATTAATATCTGTTTCATGTTTGCTCAGAACTACCATCTATCCATGAAATATGTGGCTCCGGTCAGGAGAGAACTTCCGGTGCCTACGGTCTTTAATATCCTGGGGCCGCTGACCAATCCCGCCGGAGCGTCCATGCAGCTGATGGGAGTCTATGAGGAGGCGCTGGTAGAACCGATGGCACGTGTCCTGAATAATTTGGGCGTGACCAGGGCGATGGTAGTCTATGGACAGGACGGTCTGGATGAGATTTCAGTCAGCGCGCCGACTACTGTCTGCGAAGTGAGGGACGGAAGCTATTCCTCCTATATCCTGAGGCCGGAGCAGTTCGGCATGGAGCAATGCCTGAAATCAGAGCTCGTGGGCGGAACGCCTGCTGAAAATGCCGGCATTGCCAGGGAAATCCTGGACGGCCGGAAAGGGGCAAAGCGAAATGCAGTGGTTCTGAATTCCGCGGCCGCCCTCCATATCACGAAAGGTATATCCATGGAAAAGGCAGTCGCACAGGTGCAGGAGCTGCTGGACAGCGGGAAAGCAAAACGGCAGCTGGAAGCCTTTGTCACCATGAGCAATCAAATTTGAGGAAAGAGGGATACCACATGATACTGGAACAACTGGCGGCTGCGGCTGCAAAGCGGGTGGAAGAGGCCAAAAAACAGAAACCTCTCGCTGAGATCAAAAAAGAGGCAGAACAGATGAGTACAGACACAGGCTTCCCCTTTGCCAGGGCCTTGGCCGCCCCAGGGATTTCATTGATCTGCGAGGTGAAGAAGGCTTCTCCCTCTAAGGGAGTGATAGCTGAGGATTTTCCCTATCTAGATATCGCCAGACAGTATGAGGCGGCGGGGGCGGCGGCGATTTCTGTGCTGACTGAGCCTGAATATTTTCAGGGAAGTCCGGAATATCTGCGGGAAATCGCTGCCGCGGTAAACATACCGGTTCTGCGGAAAGATTTTACAGTGGATGAATATCAGATTTACGAAGCGAAGTTACTGGGAGCCGGCGCGATTCTTCTGATCTGTGCTATACTGGAGGATGAGAAGCTGGTTAGATATCTGCAGATTGCCCAGTCTCTGGGACTCTCCGCCCTCACAGAGGCTCATGACGGGAAAGAAGTGGAGCGGGCTCTGAGAGCCGGAGCGGAGATCATCGGAGTGAATAACCGCGATCTGAAAACCTTTGAAGTAGACGTGCAAAATTCTGTGAGGTTGCGGGAAATGATTCCAGATGGTAAAATCTATGTGTCGGAGAGTGGAATCCGCACTCCGGAGGATGTGGGAATCCTGTACCGCAACGGCACCGATGCCGTGCTGGTCGGAGAAGCTTTGATGCGCAGCCCGGACAAAGGAAGAGCGCTTGAGCTTCTTCGGAGGGACTGCCATGACTAAGGTTAAGATCTGCGGTCTGACCAGGGAGTGTGAGACTGAATATATGAACCGGTGGCACCCCGATTTCTGCGGGTTTATATTTGCCGGAAACAGCCGCCGGTATGTGAGCCGGGAACGGGCGGCCGTACTGAAAGCCCTGCTGTCCCCTGAGATCCGAACTGTCGGCGTGTTTGTCAACGCGCGGCCAGAAGCAGCGGCAGCCTGTGCCGGAGAGGGTATCATTGACCTGATCCAGCTTCATGGCCAGGAGGATGAGGGATATCTGAAGGCTCTCCGGGAATTGACAGACTGCCCGGTCATACAGGCCTTTTCTGTGAAAGAAGCCGAAGATATCCGGCGGGCGGAGGAAAGCAGTGCAGATTATATTTTGCTGGATCACGGAGCGGGGGGGACCGGGAAATGCTTTAACTGGAAGCTGCTGTCCGGACTGAAACGGCCATATTTTCTGGCCGGGGGGCTGACTCCCGCCAATGTGGAGCGGGCCGTCAGGCTTTACCGGCCTTATGCGGTGGATATCAGCAGCGGAGTGGAGACGGACGGAGTAAAAGATCCCATTAAAATTGAAACATGTATCAGGAGGATAAAAGATGTCTAAGGGAAGATTTGGAGAATTCGGGGGACAGTATATTCCGGAAACTCTCATGAATGAAATCATACATCTGGAAGAACAATACGAGCGTTACAGGAAAGATCCGGAATTTTGCCGGGAGCTGGAGGATCTGCTGAAAAATTATGCAGGACGGCCCTCTCTTCTGTATTATGCTGAGAAGATGACGAAAGACCTGGGCGGGGCGAAAATTTATCTGAAAAGAGAAGATCTGAACCACACAGGCTCTCATAAGATCAATAATGTGCTGGGCCAGGTGCTGCTGGCAAAGAAAATGGGAAAAACCCGTGTCATAGCTGAGACGGGCGCCGGCCAGCACGGCGTTGCCACAGCCACGGCGGCGGCGCTGATGGGGATGGAATGTGAGATCTTTATGGGCAAAGAGGATACGGACCGGCAGGCTCTGAATGTATTCCGGATGGAATTGCTGGGCGCGAAGGTCCATCCTGTGACCAGCGGAACCATGACCCTGAAGGATGCTGTGAATGAGACCATGCGGGAATGGACAAACCGGGTGGAGGATACTCACTATGTGCTGGGTTCCGTGATGGGACCGCATCCTTTTCCTACCATAGTGAGGGATTTCCAGGCCGTCATTTCCAGAGAAGCCCGCGAACAGATACTGGAGGATGAAGGGAAACTGCCTGCCGCGGTGTTGGCCTGCGTGGGCGGGGGAAGCAATGCTATGGGCATGTTCTATCATTTTATAGAAGATGAAACGGTAAAGCTGATCGGCTGCGAGGCGGCTGGACGCGGAGTGGAGACAGGGCGGCATGCAGCCACTATGGCGGCCGGAACACCCGGGGTCTTCCACGGCATGAAGTCCTATTTCTGCCAGGACGAATACGGGCAAATCGCCCCGGTATATTCCATATCCGCAGGACTGGACTATCCGGGAATTGGCCCGGAGCATGCGTATCTGCGGGATTCCGGCAGAGCTCAGTACGTGCCGGTGACGGATGATGAAGCGGTGAGCGCCTTTGAGTATCTGGCCCGGACAGAGGGCATCATCTGCGCCATTGAGAGCGCCCATGCGGTAGCCTATGCCAGGAAGCTGGCCCCGTCAATGGAAAAATCAGAGAGTATCATCATCTGCCTTTCAGGCAGAGGAGACAAGGATGTTGCGGCAATCGCACGCTACAGGGGGGTGAATATCGTTGAGTAATATACGGAAAGCATTTGAGAGGGGCAAGGCGTTCATACCTTTTATTACGGCCGGAGATCCCAGCCTGGAAAAAACGAAGGAATTCATACTGGAGATGGAACGGGCCGGAGCAGACCTGATAGAAGTCGGGATTCCGTTTTCAGATCCGATCGCAGAGGGGATCGTCATTCAGGAGGCCGATATCCGGGCGCTGGCAGCGGGGACAACGACAGATAAAATATTTGACATGGTGCGGGAGCTCAGAGAAGAGACTCAGATTCCGCTGGTTTTCATGACTTATCTGAATCCGGTGTTTCATTATGGATATGAGAAGTTCTTCAGCCGCTGCCAAGAGGTGGGAGTTGACGGAATCATCATTCCGGACCTGCCCTTTGAAGAAAAGGGAGAGCTGGAGGAGATTGCCGCCGCTAAGGGCGTAGATGTGATATCGATGATCGCTCCCACATCAGAGGAAAGAATTCAGAATATAGCAAAAAATGCCAGGGGCTTTATCTATGTGGTATCTTCCATGGGGGTAACCGGCATGCGCAGCGAGATTAAGACAGACCTGAATGCCCTGCTTTCCTCGATAAAAAAAGCTACAGACGTGCCGGCCTGCGTGGGCTTCGGCATACATTCGCCAGAGCAGGCGGCAGAGGTTGCCAGAGTAGCCGACGGCGTGATCGTCGGCAGCGCGATTGTGAAAATGGCAGAGCAGTATGGAGGCCATGCGGCACCTCACATGGGAGCCTATGTCCATAAAATGAAGATGAGCCTTTCTGATTAAATAGAGGCCTTCGTTTGTGAGGAAAACATTTTAAATAACTTTTATTTTTTAGAGAAATAAAGGTTAATTGTGGAAAGATTTGAAGTTCGCCGGCAAGTATTTACAGGGAACGGAGGGTGTGATATGGTTCATCCGTAAAAGGAAAGCAGTAATACTGTTAAACAGGAGGCGGAATATGAACTATCGTATGGAATCAGACTCAATCGGTACTCTGGAAATCCCTGAAGACGCATATTATGGCGTGCAGTCTTACAGGGGCATGCTGAATTTCCCCATCACAGGAACGAAGCTCCATCCCGATTTTATTAATAATCTGGCAAAGATCAAGAAAGCGGCTGCGCTCACTAACGAGGCGGCCGGTAAGCTGGAGCGCCGGAAGGCAGAGGCGATCATCCAGGCCTGTGACGAGATCACAGAAGGTAAGCTCCACGACGCGTTTATTGTAGACGCTATTCAGGGCGGGGCAGGGACCAGTGCCAACATGAATGCCAATGAAGTGATTGCCAACCGCGCGCTGGAGATCCTGGGATATAAGAAAGGAGATTACAGCCATCTTCATCCCAATGACCATGTTAACATGGCACAGTCTACCAACGACGTAATACCTACCGCTGGAAAGCTGACGGTGTTAGATCTGCTGGAGCCGCTGGAGAAGGAATTAAAGAGGCTGGAAAAAGCTTTTCTCGATAAATCCAAAGAATTTGATTCAGTTCTGAAGATGGGGCGCACGCAGCTGGAGGACGCAGTTCCCATGCGTCTGGGCCAGTCCTTCCATGCATATGCGTCGGTTACGCACAGGGATATCGAACGGATCCATGCCAGCAGGAAAGAAATGTATGTGGTGAATCTGGGCGGCACAGCGATCGGAAGCGCGATCAATGTCCCGGAGCAATATCTTCATCAGATCGTTCCGACCCTCAGTGAACTGACCGGATATCCGGTGGAGCAGGCCGAAGACCTGTTCGACGCCACAGAGAACCTGGACGGCTTTGTAAACGTATCCAACGCTCTGAAGACCTGCGGGGTGAACCTTTCCAAAATCTGTAATGACTTGCGTTTGTTGGGGAGCGGGCCGAAGACCGGATTCGGGGAAATTAACCTTCCGGCAAAGCAGAACGGTTCCTCCATCATGCCTGGAAAAGTAAATCCAGTCATTCCTGAGGTAGTCACCCAGGTGGCATATCAGGTGGCGGGAGCCAACACAACCATCACGATGGCCGCGGAAGCGGGGCAGATGGAACTGAATGCGTTTGAACCGGTGATTTTCTACAATTTGTTTGGGTCCATCGCAGCACTGACAGGAGCTGTGCAGACGCTGACGGACAATTGCGTGACCGGAATTACCGCCAACGAGAAGCGCTGCCGGGAGCTGCTGGAAGCCAGCGTGGGAATTGTGACCGCGCTGAATCCGTATATCGGATATAAAAAATCGGCGGAAATAGCGAAAAAATCTCTTAAGACCGGAATTAGCGTACGGGAGCTGGTGCTTCAGGAAAAGATTTTGTCAAAAGAAGAAATGGATGTGATATTGAATCCGTATAAGATGACTTCACCGGCAAATGAGCTGAAAGAAGCAGTTAACAGCTGAATTTATTAAATATCTACACGATGACTCGTTAACAGGCGGGCTGTTGTTCTCAGGGCAGGGGACGGCGGCCCGCCTGTTTTATATGGACTTTGTAAAGGATAACTTCCGTTCAGGTATAGCTCAAAATCCTACTGCGATCATCATGTTAAGCTGATTATAGATTTTCTGTCAGCTTCATATCTGAAAAGTATTCTAACAGATCACGTATGAATAGCTGCGTGTCTGAGATTTCGTCTTTTGTTCCAATCCACTTTATGTATATTACGCTTTCGGTTCCTGCTACAATCCGGGAATCCAGGTAGGGGCAGTTCCTGCCGATGAAGAAGCCGTCTGCCAGGATGGCCTGGTTGTCCTGCTGGATATTCAGGGCCAGGTCTGAAGCGTTATCCACATAGATGGAGATGTTTGGTTCGATTCCCAGAGGAGCGTACAGGTTTCGGGAAAAATCGACCTGATCTGAACCACGGGAGGGGGAACGGACCAACAGCTGCTGGCTGGCCAGGTCTTCCAGTGTGAGGCAGCTTTTCCGGCTAAGAGGATTTGTCTTCAAAAAATAAAGCATCAGCGGTCCGCGCAGCAAGGGGATGGCTTCTATGAAGGAATGCTTTTTCCCAATACCCTCAAAATCCAGGATGATATCACATTCGTGGGCTTCCATTTTCTGTGTGAGGGAATAATTAAAGTCCCTGAACACATTGATTTCAAAATCAGGATGTACCTGCATGAATTCCCGGATGAAAGGGAGGAGCTCAGGCATGATATCCATGCCGTCGTTGATACCGATGGTAATGGGATGGGATTTTCCCTCCTGGATCTTGTATGCCCCCATGATGGCGTCTTCATATTGTTCGAAAATTGTCTTTAATTTCTCATAGAGATTCCTTCCGGCCGGTGTTGGGGTAACTTTTACGGTATTTCGCACAAAAAGCTGGATTCCAAGCGTGTTTTCCATAGATTGTATATTACGGCTGAGCGTAGATTGGGTCACAAAGCATTCTTTTGCGGCCTTTGTATAATTCAGATGCTCACAAAGTGCCAGAAATTCTTTGATCTGATAGAGGCTGAAATTTAAGTATTCATTATAACGCATTTGTACACTCCTAATTATCAGAAAACGATGGGGGAAGTATTATAAAATTATAATAACACAGGTTTCCGCCATTTGTAATTCACGTATGCAGATCTGCTTATGAAATTTAAGAATAAGTTCATGCGGCTTTTGCGTTTCCTGTCCGGATCTGCATGGTAGCGGATGCAAAGCGCTGAGAGAGTCTTATGATATTTATGCATAAGTTTATTCTGACGACTCATTTCAAATTCAGAAAACTTTGAGCTATGATTGGAATATGAAAAAAATATGAGTGGAGGGAAAACAATGAAACAAAGAAGCAAGAAGTTTATTTATCTTTACGGTCTTGCTGATGGAACGCTGGCAATGATTCCGACGATCTATAATTCATACTGGTCGTTGTTTCTGACTTCCGCAGCCGGACTTTCGGCTACCGGAAATGCCACTGTGCTTTCCATCATAGGTATTGCAGACGTACTTTCCATCCTGCTGGTATCCTTCCTGGTGCAGAAGTGCAACCTGAAGTTCGGGAAGTTCCGTTTCTGGGTGCTGCTGGGAGGTATCGGGGCTGCGGTGACGCGTGTGCTGGCGTTTACTCCGCTGATGCTGGGATCTGTAGCCTATTTTGCAATCATGGCCGTGATTTCTTCATCGCTTTACAATCTGGCTTATTGTGCTTATATGGGCATGGTTCCTCTGATTGCAGACAGCCAGGAGGACCGGATGACAACTGTTACGGCTCAGCAGCAGTGTGTGGCAATTACGTCTATCGTTGTCAGCCTGATCAGTGTGGCAGTAATTCAGAACGTGGGCTATTGGGCGCTGAGCGCAATAGCGGCAGTGGCGATTGTTGCGTCGGTCATTCCCATGTACTTTGCTACGAAGGATGTGGATGTCTATAAGCCGGCAGAGAAGATGACGCAGGCAGAAAAAGAGGCCCAGCCTTCTGTCTGGGATATGATCCGTCTTCTGGCAAATGTTCCGATGCTGATGTATCTGCTGGGTTCCATCTGTAAAATAGTAGGCTCCATCGGGCTGGCGATGCTGGTTTCCTACTATTATACATACGCATACGGAGATATGAGCATGCTGACGGTTTATCTGACCCTGAGCACGGTACTTCAGCTGGTGGGCGCTTCGCTGGCTCCATTTGTGAATAAGCTGGTAAAAGGAAACCGTAATACATTTGCCGCCGGCATGGTCATATACGCTGCATTTCTGGCGCTGGCATGGGCGTTCGGAAGCCACAGCGCGATTTTCTTCACCGTCTGCCTGTCGGTAGGATACATGGGGTGGGCGATCACCCATACGGCTGATGCGGCTTACTATTCTTACATCGGCGATTATGTGGAATATAAGCATAAAAAGAATATCCAGCCATTCCTGATGTCCATGCTTTCCATGGTTATCAAGATCGGTATTGTGGTTTCTAATCTGGTAGTGGGCTGGGGACTGGTAGCAGTCGGGTTTGATGCAGCCAATGTGACGGAGACTGCCAAGACCGGTATTATGAATCTGACGGTTCTCATGCCGATGGTGATTATGATTATCGGCGCCGTTATCACTCTGTTAAGTCCGCTGAGCGATAAGAGGGTGCGGACTATAAAGGCAGAGCTTGAGAAAAGGCACGCGGGAGAGCAGGCTTAAAGCTGCGGAAAAGGGCTGTTTCTGATGTGGGACAGCCCTTTTTGATGACAGGCATGACAGTAAAGGAGAGAGAGATGACACCCAAACAAAATTTTTTGGAAACAGTGCGCTGGGGAAAACCTGAATATCTGTGCACTGACCTGAACGGATTGAATCTAATGCTGGACCCCCTGACCGGCACTTACGATGCTGATATGAAGGATGAGTGGGGCTGTCAGTGGGGCTATGGCAATAGAGAATATAACCCGATGCCCTGTATCCTGCCGGATTGCGATGTGGTGACTGACATCAGTCAATGGAAGGAACAGGTTACGGTTCCGGATGTGGAGGCAATAGACTATTCAGGAGTAAAAGCGGCTGCGGATCAGACAGACCGGGAACAGCTTCTGGTGGGAATGTCCTGTTCCTGCGGTCTGTTTGAACGCACCCATGCGCTGATGGGTTTTGAGGCTTCGCTGATGGCGATGCTGACGGACCGGGAGGCGTATGAAGAGCTGTTAGATTGTATCCTGGAATTCAAGATGGCATATGCGAGAAAGCTCTATGACGCCACGGACTTCGACCTTTTTTATTATCACGATGACTGGGGTTCCAAGCGTTCTCTGTTTTTCTCGCCGGAGACCTGGGACGAATTGATCAGGCCCCGTGAGAAAAAATTGATTGATTATGTCAAATCTTTTTCTGATGAGAAGGAGATTCTGTTTATGCATCACAGTGATACATATCTGGAACCGCTGATTCCCGGCATGATTGAAATTGGAATTGATATCTGGCAGGGGGCGATTCCCCAGAATGACATTGTGGGGCTGCAGAAAAGGTATAAGGGCCAGATTGCATTTCACGGTGGGATTGACATTGCGGCCATTGATTTCGCAGAGGCGGACGAAGCGGCAATCCGCCGGGAGGTGCGGCGGGCGGTTGATACCTATGGGCCGAACGGCGGGATCATAATCGGGATTCCTAGCATAGCGGCCATGTTTCCGAAGGTGGAGGAAGTATATCTGGACGAACTGTCATCCTATTCCAGGCAGTTCAGCCAAAGACATTATAAATAGTGTAGTGCGGAGGAAATAAAGATGGATGATCAGGAGCTTCTGCTGGAGCGGCAGCAGAGAATCTTAGATACGATGGAGGGTAAGAAGACGGACCGTACTCCTCTCTGGTTTTCAGGAGATGCGGCGATGATGCGATATGTGAACCCAGAAGTCACGTTTGGGCAGATGGTACGCGAGCATGAACGGCTGACCCAGACAATTGTGGATGGATTTCTGCCCAGGTTTCCCAAGATTGATATTCTGATGGCTGTGGATATGAATTCGCGGAATATCGGGGCAGGGCAGATGGCGAAAACCTGGCTGCCCGGGCGGGAGCTGCCGGAAAATGAGATGTGGCAGCTGCTGTTTGAACACATCATCACGGAGGAGGACTATGATTACATACTGAAGCACGGCTGGGCGAAGTTCAACGAGATCTGCCTGTTCGAACGCCTGGGCTATGATCCGGAATCGCTGGCAGAGGATCTTGCCGAAGGCGCCCGGAATAAAAAGCGGTTTCATGATGCGGGTTTTCCTTTCACATTCGGCGGAATGTGCCCGGAGACCTTTGATGTGCTGGCTTTCGGAAGGGGAATGATGGATTTTTTTGTAGACCTGTGTGAGCGGCCTGAGACGATCTGTGCGATTCTGGACATGATGCTGGATGAATATGAGGAAAACAGTGAGCAGCAGGTGAGGGAAGCGGTGGCGGCGGCGGAAGCGCTGGGAGAGAAAGCAATATTTTCCGTACAGCCAGGAGTGCAGGCCAACTGCAATCTGTTGAGCAGAGAGTCTTTTGAGGAATTCGCATGGCCTTCCTACAAGAGAATGGCAGACTTTATCCTGAAAAACGGCGGTTATGTACATTTTCATATGGACAGCAACTGGACAAACGTGCTGGACTATTTTACGGATTTCCCGAAGGGGCGGTGCATTTTTGACACGGATGGTTTTACCGATCTTTATAAAGTGAGAGACCTGCTGGGAGGGAAGATGGCCTTTACTGGTTCTGTGGCTCCTGCCACAATGGCCTTCGGTACTCCGGACGACAACTATCAGGCGGTAAAAGAACAGATAGCAGAAATGGGAGACAGTTTCATCGCGGCCCCTTCCTGCTCACTTCCGGCCAATATGCCAAGGGAAAATATTGACGCTATGTATGCTGCGATTGATGAGCAGTGATGGTAAGGCAGAAAAGGAGAGGAATTCCATGATCTATAAATTTGATAAAAAAGAGCTGACACAAAAAGGACAGTATTTTAAGATTCCGGGGCCGGGCTTTTTGCCCAGATATCAGACGCCCATATCTCCCAGGGAGAATTTTATCACGGCGCTGAACGGCGGGAAACCTCACTGGCTCCCTGACTATTACGATATTACCACACTCTGCCCGGCCTGTTATCCCGATGCTTCCGCCAGAGGATTTGTCATGGGCGCGGAAGGGCCGGATTATATGGAGGACAGCCGGAAAGGCGGATTGGATGCGTTTGGGGTGGATTGGGAATATATACCGGTGGCGGGCGGTTCTATGGTCCGGCCTGGAAAGCCATTCCTGGAGGATATCAGTGAGTGGAGAGAAAAGGTGAAGCTGCCGGATGTGGACGCCTGGGACTGGGAGGGCAGCCGCAGCGCGAACGCGGAATTACTGGAAACGGACGATCACGTGCGTGTGATGTGGATTTTTACCGGCTTTTTTGAACGGTTGATTTCTCTGCTGGAATTTGAGAACGCGGCAGTCGCCCTCATCGATGAAGAACAGAAGGAGGAAGTACACGGGTTTCTGGATGCGTGTTGTGGGGTATATGAAAAAATAGCCAGACATTATAAGGAGGATTTCGGGTGTGATATCCTGTATGTCCATGATGACTGGGGTTCCCAGCGCGCCCCTTTTTTCTCCCCGGACACCTGTATGGAGATGCTGGTTCCCCATGTGAAACGCCTGGTTGATTACGCCCATTCCCTGGGAATGAGGTATGAATTCCACAGCTGCGGGAAAAATGAAGCGCTGGTACCCTGCTACCTGGCGACGGGCGCCGACATCTGGGCTCCCCAGGAGCAAAACGATGTGTCCCGCATTTTAGAAGAAGTAAAAGGGGAAATGATGATCGGCCTCTGGGGCAACGATCCGGATGCAGACGACGGGACTGCTTACCGGGAGGGCAGTGAATTTGGCAGGCGGTATTCTCAGGACTACCGGAACAGGCCTGTGTATCACTGCGACCTTTTCAATATCAATGAGAAATGGCGTGAGGGAATGTATGTGTCCAGCAGAGAAATCCTGGAATAGGTGAGTGAGTATGAGTAGTAAACGGAAAATCATATTGATGATAGCGGTGCTGTGTACGGCTTTGCCGGATATAGGGGCCGGCACCGCCACACCGGCTATTGCACTTGTCGCAAAGGCGATGCCGGATGTGAACAAGTCCCTGATTCAGATGATCGTCAGCATTCCGTCTGTCTGCCTGATCTTTTTCCCGCCGGTATACGCGGCTCTGACCAGGTACGTGAAGAAGAAAAAGCTGCTGTTGCTGGCTTTTATACTGATGCTGGCCGGCTCCATCGGTCCTACCATTTTTAACGATATATATCTGATACTGGCCTGCCGGTTTATTATGGGATGCGGGAACGGCATCATTATGCCAATTACCATTGACCTCATTATAGATATGTACGAAGGGCATGAACGGCAGTCCATGCTGGGATACGCGGCGGCGGTGACCAGCATTGGAGGAATCCTGTTCCAGGTTCTGGGCGGAGTGATGGGAAGCATTAACTGGCATTATTGCTTCCTTGCTACCTGCGTGTCTGTTCCCTGCTATCTGTTTGCCCTGATATTCCTTCCAGATGTCCCAATTCCGGTTTCAGATGAAGGGAGCAGGAAATTTGAAGTGAGGAAATGTATGAAGCCTTCGCTGTTGTTCCTGGGCGGATTTATGATCGTGTGGGAAATGATGTATTTTGTATTCCTGACGAACATCTCACTGTATCTGGTCAATGCGGGAATAGCAAATGCCGCACAGGTGGGTGTGATCACATCTACGGTTACGGTGGGAGGCATGATCATGTCGGTTCTGTACGGTCCGATTGTACGGGTTTTCCATGAGAAGGTTCTTCCTTTCGCATATCTGGTCACAGCCTGCGGATTTTTGGTCATCTGCCTGGGGCATACCGCTCTTGTTATGGGGATGGGAGCCCTGCTGATCGGAATAGGGTATGGAATCAGCGCCCCCTGCCAGCTGAATCTGGCATCTAACCTGATCCCCAGGGAATATGCATCTGTTGCCACATCTGTATGCTATACGGCCAGAGGGATTGGCGGATTTGTCTCGCCCCTTGTGATTACTGCCGTCTGTGCCGCTGCGGGAACAGCACAGGAGGTGTTCCCTTTCCGGCTGGCGGCGGGAGTTCTGGCAGTGTTTGGAGTTCTGATGATCGTCTACCTAAGGAAGATGAGAATAAAAATCAACACATAAAAAACACAGCTTCTGGCGTTTCGATATCAAACGCCGGGAGCTGTTTTTAATACTTGTACCCGTAGGAAATAGAAGCAATCAGGCCTCTGCGGTATCATGCTCGATGGGAATTCCCCGGTGATTCACCGAAGTGGAGAAAACGATCTGAGTCTTAGTCCTTCCGAAATGCTGGAGCTGTCCGATGAACTGATCCAGCTCTGCAGTGGTATGGAAGACAACTTCCATCAGCATAGAGTAATCCCCGGTCACACAGTTGCATTCTATGACATTAGGGATCTTTTCTATATATGGGTAAAATTCTTTCTTGCGGATAGGTTCTACTTCCAGATTGATAAACGCTTTGATATGATAATCGAACGCCTCCGGATTGATGTTGGCAAAATATCCGATAATGACACCGTCCTTCTCCAGCCGGTCGATTCTGGCAGAGACAGTGGGCGGTGAGAGAAATACCTCATCTGCAATTCTCTTCAGCGGGGTGCGGCCATTCTGCTGTAATAATTCAATGATTTTTTTATCTGTGTCATCTAATATGTGTTTCAAATCAGTTCCCTCTTTATTTAATATTTTGAAATAGGCTTTTATTCTATTGACAGTATAGCAGAAGACTCAAGAAATGGAAAGCAGATTTTCCCGTATATCTTGTGACAGGTTACCATTCATGTAAAAATTATGGTTTTGTGGCAAGGGGGTGGATACCCAGACGAAAAGCAGCGGGAGACCTCCGGCGGTTGCGGCCTGCCGGACAGACTGGGCTTCGGGTTGAAGTAGTTCTAAGCATTCCGACGGCTCCTCTCCGGAGGGACCGGGGTAAGTCGCCCAGAAAACCGATGTTTTCTGAGCTCCGTACCCCTCGAAAATTGTGCTTGAGGAACAATTTTCGCCCTCCTGCGAGAAGCCGCCGGAATGCAAGAACTACTAACAACCCTGCAGAGGTCTGCCCGGCAGGCCGCAACCGCCGGAGGTCTCCCGCTGCTTTTCTGGCTGTTCCAGACGGTACAATAGCGCTCGTCAGAGGTGGAACCCAGATGGTCTCAGACAGTAGGTATAAGAATTCAATAAAGAAATACTGGCGCCAGTTGGCCGCGATCAGCCAGTAATTACTGGCTGAAATCATCCTGATGACACTTTCGGGGAAGCTGGGTGAAGCGTTTTAGATCACCAGAAAGGGTGGGGGGAGGCGCCGCCCCTATTACGCCCCGCCTCCCCCCACCCTTTCGTCCGGGTATCCAAAAACCGCCTCCCCCCCCGACCATTTGGAAGCAAAACCATAATTCGCTGTGCGGACTAACTTTTTGCAGGCATATGCCCTCAGGAAATTTTGCATCAGGGTTTACCGCCTCTTTGTTTTGTGCTACACTTAACAATTGAAAAGGAGTGGGATATGTTAGACGTATGTTTGTTAGGAACAGGTGGAATGATGCCGCTGCCGAACCGGTGGCTCACTTCACTGATGACCAGATATAATGGAAGTAATCTGCTGATTGATTGTGGGGAGGGGACCCAGATTGCAATAAAAGAGCGGGGGTGGACGTTTAAGCCGATTGATGTGATCTGCTTCACACACTATCATGCGGACCATATCAGCGGGCTGCCGGGGATATTGCTGGCTATGGCTAATGCGGAGCGTAGTGAACCGCTGACCATGGTGGGGCCGAGGGGGCTGGAGCGGGTGGTCAACGGCTTACGTGTCATTGCTGCAGAGCTCCCCTTTGAGATCCGCCTGATAGAGGTGACGGAGCCTGAGACTGTTATTGAGCTGGCAGGCTATAAAATCACAGCGTTCCGCGTGAATCACAATATGATCTGTTACGGCTACAGTCTGGAGATTTTGAGAGCAGGTAAATTTGACGTGGATCGGGCGAGGGAACGGCAGATACCTCTGCGCTACTGGAATCCCCTGCAGAAGGGACAGACGATAGAGGCGGACGGCGTTCTCTATACTCCTGATATGGTGTTGGGCGCTGACAGGAAGGGAATTAAGGTAACTTACTGCACGGATAGCCGGCCGGTGCCCTCTATTTCAGACCATGCGTATCATTCTGATTTGTTTATCTGCGAGGGTATGTACGGAGAGCCGGAGAAAGAGGCAAAAGCCAGGGAGCACAGGCATATGACGATGAAGGAGGCGGCTCATTTGGCGCAGGCGGCAGAAGTAAAGGAGATGTGGCTGACCCATTATTCTCCTTCGATGATTCATCCCGAGTGGTATTTGGATGAAGTGAGAGAGGTTTTTCCGCGGACCTGTCTGGGAAAAGACGGGAAGTTTGTGGAACTGCAGTTTGAGGATGAGGATTGAATGATGAAGGATAGACTGATACTGGGAATTGAAAGCTCCTGTGATGAGACGGCGGCGGCAGTTGTGAAGAACGGAAGAGTGGTGCTTTCCAATGTGATTTCTTCACAGATTGACCTGCACACGCTCTATGGCGGCGTTGTGCCAGAAATAGCGTCCCGGAAGCATATAGAGAAGATTAATCAGGTGATTGAGGAGGCGTTAAAACAGGCCGGCGTTACATTGGATGATCTGGATGGCATCGGGGTAACCTATGGTCCCGGGCTTGTGGGGGCTTTACTGGTGGGTGTGGCTGAGGCTAAGGCGATTGCTTATGCCAGGAGGCTTCCCCTGATTGGAGTCCATCATATTGAAGGCCATGTGTCGGCCAATTATATCGAGCACCCGGACCTGGAGCCGCCGTTTATGTGTGAGATCATTTCAGGCGGACATACGCACCTGGTAATTGTAAAGGACTATGGTTCCTTTGAAATCCTGGGCAGGACCAGGGACGATGCGGCCGGAGAGGCGTTTGATAAAGTAGCCCGTGCGATCGGACTGGGATATCCCGGAGGACCGAAAATTGACAAGCTCTCCAGAGAGGGGAATCCGACAGCCATCGCATTCCCCAGGGCGCATGTGGAGGAGGCTCCCTATGATTTCAGCTTCAGCGGCCTTAAATCGGCAGTTCTGAATTATCTGAATAAATGCCATATGACACAGGAAGCAATCTGTGAAGCGGATGTGGCGGCTTCATTTCAGCAGGCAGTTGTGGACGTGCTGGTGGATACGGCGATCCGGGGAGCGCGTGATTATCATATGACGAAGCTTGCCATAGCCGGAGGCGTTGCTTCAAACCAGAGCCTGCGGAAAGCAATGGCTGAGGCGTGTGAAAGGGAGAAGATTGAATTCTATTATCCATCTCCGGTTTTTTGCACAGATAATGCCGCAATGATCGGCACGGCTGCTTACTATGAATTCCTGAAAGGAACGAGGCATGGATTGGATTTAAATGCCGTACCGAATCTAAAGCTGGGGGAGCGGTGATATGAAGGAAGGAAAATGTACGGCAATAATACTCGCGGCAGGACAGGGAAAGCGCATGGGCGGCCAGGTCAGGAAACAGTTCATGGAGCTGCAGGGGAAGCCGCTGTTATATTATTCCCTGCACTGTTTTCAGGAGTCCGGGCTGATTGATGAGATTCTGTTGGTGACGGGAAAAGATCAGATTGAATATTGTATTAAAAACGTGGTGGAAAGATATGGATTTTCAAAAGTCGTGAAAATTGTGGCCGGCGGAGAGCAGAGATATGATTCTGTATATGAAGGGCTGAAGGCCTGCGGAGATTCAGAGTACGTATTTATCCACGATGGGGCACGTCCGTTTGTGACAGAAGAGATTCTGCAGAGGGGTTATGAGGCGGCTCGGAAATATGGTACAGGCATAGCAGGCGTACTTTCAAAGGACACGGTGAAAATCGTGGATGGCAAGAAAAACGTCATTGAGACACCTCTGAGGGACCGGGTATGGATTGTTCAGACACCGCAGATTTTTGAATATAATCTGGTGCGCTGTGCCTATGATAGGCTTCAGCTGTTTGATAAAACAGGAATTACAGATGATGCCATGGTGGTGGAAGAGATGGGAAACCATACGGTACACATGGTTCCAGGAGACTATACAAATATTAAAATTACGACGCCGGATGATCTGGACGTGGCTGCACAGTTTATGCAGAAAATATCCGGATAGTCAGTTCTAATAAACTGAATGGATATGGTTTGATTTTCAGGCACAAATTCAGTAAAGTCTAACTGAGTTTTGGAGAAAATACCTGAATACCGGCGGGATTTGCGGGGATTCCTATAGTGTGAATTGCGGTTGACTAACGCAGAGTCACAAGTATAAGATGAAAGAAAGCAAGGAGGGATACTATGCAGAACCTGTCGAATGCAGAAGCTGGTAATGTATATACGGTAAAATGGATGTTTGGGCGGCCTGAAATCATAGAGCTCATGCATAAATATAAGATAGTACAGGGAAGTCAGATCGAAGTCATCCAGCAGAAGCCGGACGGTTTGATCATCGGGGTTCAAGAGGCGAGGATCGCCATGAGCAGAGAAGTTGCAGACAGAATCAAGGTGTAATCTTCAACCAGCAGAAGCTTAGAAAGATATCACTAGGGAACGGTGTGGCATTGGCTGGCTATACCGTTTTTTCTCTTATTTGCACCAGGTTTAGATGGAGCATCAGAGGGGTTTGACAGGGAGACGTTACAGACGTGTGCAGTGGGTGAGGATATGACAGACAGCAGCAGGAAATCAGGAGCCTAGGAGGATAAATACAGTTAGTCAAAGATATGATTAATAAAAATGAATATTTTGCCTATACTTATGATGATAAAATAATTTTTTACCAGGTGGTCTGAATTTGTCATTGCCGGGAATCGGATAGAGTCCATTTCTGGCGAGAGCCGCGGATCATATACAGGGATAAAAATAAAAGAAGAAAAAATAGGATATTTTGTATTGACAAGGTATGTTTATGATGGTAGAATACTATTTGCGCGATTCGGTGATAACGTGTGCAAAACAGCCTGGAGAGGT